>NZ_JBVFVY010000003.1:0-187897 GCF_055522295.1 Micrococcus sp. CS26 | reverse complement strand
GCGCGGGCTCGGCTCGCGGACGCCGCCGTCGGCTACGCGGTGCGGGGTGATGCGGCCGGCGGCGGGGCCTCGGCCGTCGAGTTCGTGACCCCGGGCCTGCTGCTGCGCCGCCTCCTGGCCGACCCCGGGCTCGACGGCGTGGACGCGGTGGTCCTGGACGAGGTCCACGAGCGGGACCTGGACACAGACGTGCTCTTCGCGCTCCTCGCCGACCTGCGGCAGCTGCGTCCCGAGCTCGCGCTCGTGGCCATGTCCGCCACCGTGGACGCGGCGGCTCTGGCCACCCGCTGGGCCCGCGGCATGGGGGAGGAGGCGCCCCTGCCCGTGGCCTCCACCCCGGCCGTGCTGCACCCGCTGCGCGAGGAGCACGTCCCCTTCCGCGGCCACCGTCTCACCGCCGGGGGCCGCGTGGACCGGGCCTTCCTCGACCACGTCGCGGCCACGGCCGCGCGCGCCCACGCCGCGGCGCTCGACGCCGACCCGACCGTGGACGCCCTCGTCTTCCTGCCCGGCGTGGCCGAGGTCGAGGCGGTCGCGGGGCGCGTCGCCGCGCTCGCCCCGGACACCGAGGTCCGCGTCCTGCACGGCCGCCAGGAGCCCGCCGACCAGGACGCCGCGCTCGCCGGCCGCGCCGACCCCACCGTGCCGCGCGTCGTCGTCGCGACGGCGGTCGCCGAGTCCTCGCTGACCGTGCCGGGGGTGCGCCTCGTCATCGACGCGGGCCTGGCCCGCGAGCCGCGCCGGGACCGGGGGCGCGGCATGGCCGGGCTCGTCACCGTCCAGGCCTCGCGTGCCGCCGCCGGCCAGCGTGCGGGCCGCGCCGCCCGCCTCGGCCCCGGCACGGTGGTCCGCTGCCACACCGCCGCGGCCCTGGGCACCGCGCCCGCAGCCCCGACGCCGGCCCTCGCCGTCGTCGACCTCGCGCCGGTGGCCCTGGCGTTCGCGGCGTGGGGCGCCCCGGGCGGCCACGGGTTGACCCTGCCCGAGGACCCGCCGGCCGACGCGATGGCCGCCGCCGAGCGCACGCTCGCCTCCCTCGACGCGGTGGACGCGGACGGGCGCGTCACCCCGCACGGCGCCGTCCTGGCCGAGCTGCCCCTGGACCCGCCCCTCGGCCACGCCCTCCTGCGCGCGGCACCGTGGACGGGGCCCCGCCCCGCGGCCGAGGCGACGGCGGCCCTCGCCCTGGACCTGCGCGCCCCCGGGGCCGACCTCGAGGCGCTGGTCGCGGCCGTGCGGGACGGCCGGCACCCGGAGGCCGGGCGCTGGCGCCGGGAGGCGGACCGACTGGAACGACTCGCCCGTCGGCACGCACACCACGCCCCGGGCGAGCCCGGGCCCGAGGCGACGGCGACCGCGCGGCGCCACCCCGCCGGCCTCGTGGCCGCCCTGGCCTTCCCCGCGTGGATCGCCCGACGCGCGGGGGAGGCGGGCGCGTACCTGCTCACCTCCGGCACCCGCGCGGCCCTGCCCCGCGACGCCGCCGGCGGCGGCCTGGCGGGGCAGGAGTGGCTGGCCGTGGCCGAGGTCGCCCGTGTGGCCGGGGACGCGGCCGGCACGGGTGCCGCGATCCGCGCGACCGCGCCGATCGACCGGACGCTCGCCGAGCTCGCCGGCGCGGGCCTGCGGCGCACCGAGGACACCGCCGACTGGCGCGGGGACCGGCTCACCGGCCGCCGCGTGGACCGGCTGGGCGCGCTCGTGCTGGCGGAGACGCCGGCCCCCGTCGCCCCCGACGCCGCCGCGCAGGCCGTGCGCGCCGCACTCGCCGCCGACGGCCTCGCCCGGTTCGACCCGAGCGGTCGGACCGAACGCCTGCGCCGCCGGGTGCACCTGCTCCACCGCGTCCTCGGCGCCCCGTGGCCGGACCTCTCGGACGCGGCGCTGCCCGGCCTGGACGCGCTGGTCGACGGGCTTGCGGCCGACCTGGCCGCGGGGCGGTCCCTCGCACGCCTGGACGCCGAGGCGCTGCTGCGCGGCGCCCTGCCCTGGCCGGAGGCGGGCCGGCTGGACGAGCTCGCCCCCGAGCGCCTGCCCGTGCCGAGCGGGCGCGCCGTCGTCGTGGACTATCCGGCCGTCCACGAGGACACCCCGCCCGTGGTCGCCGCCAAGCTGCAGGAGTTCTTCGGGGCGCGTGTCACCCCCGCTGTCGCGGACGGTCGTGAGCCGGTGGTCCTGCACCTGCTCTCCCCGGCAGGTCGCCCGCTCGCCGTGACCGCCGACCTGCCCTCCTTCTGGGCCGGCCCCTACGCGCAGGTCCGCGCTGAGAACCGGGGGCGCTACCCCAAGCACCCGTGGCCCGAGGATCCCGCCGCCGCGGAGCCGACCGCCCGGACGAACCGCCGCGCCCGCTGAGAAAGGGGTCCGCGAAACGTGCAGGAATCGCTGTGATGCGTGATGATGGCCGTCACATCCGACTCGCATCGATTGAGGTTCCACTTGTGAGACACGACACGCGGGCACGTCAACGGCGCCGGGCCACGCTGGCCGGCGCCGTCGCCGCGGGCGCGCTGATCCTGGCCGGGTGTGCTCCGGCCGAGCAGACGCCCACCCTGACCTGGTACACCAACCCCGACGACGGCGGGCAGGCGAAGATCGCCGCCCAGTGCACCGACGCCGCGAACGGCCGGTACAGAGTCGAGACGTCCATGCTTCCGACGGACGCCGCCTCCCAGCGCGAGCAGCTGACCCGCCGCCTCGCCGCGGGCGACACGTCGATGGACATCATGTCCCTCGACCCGCCGTTCGTCCCCGAGCTCGCCGAGCCCGGCTTCCTGGCCCCCGTGCCGGAGGAGATGCAGGCCTACGCGAAGGACAACGCCCTGGAGGGCGCGCTCGCGGCCGCCAGCTGGAAGGACGAGCTCGTCACGGTCCCGTTCTGGGCCAACACGCAGCTGCTCTGGTACCGCAAGTCGGTCGCCGAGGCCGCGGGGTTGGACATGTCCCAGCCCGTCACGTGGGACCAGCTGATCGAGGCCGCCCGCAGCCAGGACAAGGACCTGGCCGTCCAGGGCGCCCGTGCGGAGTCCATGACCGTGTGGCTCAACGCGCTCATCGAGGGCGGCGGGGAGCAGATCGTCCCCAACGCCGAGGCGCCCACGGACGAGGTCACCACGAACCTCGACTCCGAGGCCGGCCGCACGGCCGCCCGGATCATCTCCACGATCGGCAAGGAGGGTCTCGGCAGCGCCGGCCTGCCGACGCAGGACGAGAACGCCTCCATGCTGCTCTTCCAGGGCAAGAACGGCTCGTTCATGGTCAACTGGCCGTTCGTCTGGCCGGCCACCCTCGGCTCCGTGGAGGAGGGCTCGCTGCCGGAGGACCTGCCCGAGGACATCGGCTGGGCCGTCTACCCCCGCACCGTCGAGGGCAAGGACGCCGCGCCGCCCGTGGGCGGCATCAACCTGGGGGTGGGCGCGAAGTCCGAGCACCAGGACCTCGCCTGGGACGCGATCTCCTGCATCACCACCACCGAGCACCAGAGCCAGTACTTCGTCGAGAACGGCAACCCGCCCGCCGACCCGGCGGCCTACGACGCCCCCGAGGTCGCCGAGAAGTACCCCATGGCGGACACCATCCGGGAGTCCCTCGAACTCGGCGCCCCGCGGCCGCAGACCCCGTACTACAACGAGGTCTCCACCGCGATCCAGCAGCGCTACGCGCCGCCGTCGGGCGTCTCCGAGTCCACCCCGGCCGAGACCGACGACTTCATCCAGGAAGTCCTGAGAGGGGAGCGTCTGCTGTGAGCCACGTCGACACCGCACCCGCCGCATCCACCCCGCGCGCCGCCGAGGGTCGTCGCCCCCGCCGGGTGAAGTCCCAGCGCGCGAAGTCCGAGGCGCGTCTCGGCTGGCTCCTGGCCGGCCCCGCGTTCTTCGTGATGCTGTTCGTGGTCCTGTACCCGATCCTGCAGGCCCTCTACGACTCGCTGTTCAAGTACCGGCTCACCGCGCCGGGCGACCGCGAGTTCGTGGGCCTGGGCAACTACGGCGTGATCCTCACGGACCCCGTGTTCTGGAAGGGCCTCGGGGTGACCCTGCTGATCACCGTGGTGACCGTGGTGGTCGAGCTCATCCTCGGCTTCCTGCTGGCCCTGGCCATGCACCACGCCATCAAGCAGACCCGCGGCCTGATCCGCACGATCATCCTGGTGCCGTACGGCATCATCACCGTGGTCTCCGCGTTCGCGTGGTTCTACATGTTCTCGATCGACTCGGGCTACATCAACGCCTGGTTCGAGTGGCTGCCGGGCGTCGACGCGGACCTGAACTGGTTCGCGCAGGGCAGCACCGCGCTGTTCGTGATCATGCTCTCCGAGATCTGGAAGACCACCCCGTTCATCTCCCTGCTCCTGCTGGCCGGCCTGGCCCAGGTGCCGGGCGACCTCACCGAGGCCGCCTCCGTCGACGGCGCCTCGTGGTGGCAGCGGATGAAGCTGGTCATCCTGCCGAACATGAAGGCCTCGATCATGGTGGCCGTCCTGTTCCGCGCGATGGACGCGTTCCGCATCTTCGACTCCATCTACATCATGACCAACGGCGCCTACGGCACCGAGGTCCTCTCGCTGCTGGCCTACCGCACGTCCATCGGCCGGCTCGAGATCGGCATGGGTTCGGCGGTCTCCGTGATCCTGTTCCTGTGCGTGGCCCTCATGGCGGTCATCGCCGTCAAGGGCTTCAAGGTGGACCTGGCCGACCGAGGAGGTTCCAAGTGAGCACCGCCGCATCCGCTCCCGCCCCCGAGGGCCGCGCGCCTGAGGGCCGCGCGCCCCACCGTCGCGGCACCGGGAAGGCCACCGCACTGTGGTGGATCCTCACCGTCGTGATCGGCGTGTGGTGCCTCTTCCCGCTGTTCTCGATCTTCGCGACCAGCTTCAAGACGCCCGCCGACCTCGCCAACGGCAAGCTGCTGCCCACCCAGTGGTCCACGGTGAACTACGAGGAGATCTTCGTGGGCGGCTCGCGCGAGCTGTTCCTCACGGCGCTGCGCAACTCGATCGGCATCACCGTGATCGCCACGATCATCGCCGTCATCCTGGCCACGCTGTGCGCCTACGCGATCGCCCGCCTGGACTTCCCGGGCAAGCGGATCGTGCTCACGGTGTCCCTGATGGTCTCGATGTTCCCCGTCATCTCCCTGGTGACGCCGCTGTTCAACATGTGGCGCACCCTCGGGCTGTACGACACGTGGGTCGGCCTGATCATCCCCTACCTGTCCCTGACCCTGCCGATCTCCATCTGGACCCTGGCCGCGTTCTTCCGCCAGATCCCGTGGGAGCTCGACCAGGCCGCGCAGGTGGACGGCGCCACCCCGCTCGAGGCGTTCCGCAAGGTGATCGTCCCGCTGGCCGCCCCCGGCGTCTTCACGACGGCGATCATCGCCTTCTTCATCGCCTGGAACGACTTCGTGTTCGGCATCTCCCTGACCTCCACCGAGACCGCGCGCACCGTGCCCGCCGCCCTGGCCTTCTTCACCGGCGCCTCGCAGTTCGAGTCGCCGACCGGGGCCATCTCGGCGGCCGCGATCATCGTGACCATCCCGATCGTGATCCTGGTGCTGGCGTTCCAGCGTCAGATCGTGGCCGGCCTGACCAACGGCGCGGTGAAGGGCTGAGGCCCGCACACGAGACCTCCTGAAAGGACCCCCCGATGGCCTCCATCACCCTGAACCACATCGACAAGACCTACGACGACGGCTTCCACGCCATCAAGGACGTGAACCTGGAGATCGAGGACGGCGAGTTCGTCATCCTCGTGGGCCCCTCCGGCTCCGGCAAGTCCACGCTGCTGCGCATGATCGTGGGCCTCGAGGACATCACCGACGGCGAGATGCTGATCGACGGCCGCCGCGTGAACGAGGCGGCCCCCAAGGACCGCAACCTCGCGATGGTGTTCCAGAACTACGCGCTGTACCCGCACCTGACGGTGTACGAGAACATCGCCTTCCCGCTGCGGCTGATCAAGGACAACAAGCCCTCCGAGGAGGAGATCGACCGCAAGGTGCGCGACGCCGCCCGCGTGCTCGAGCTCGAGGACCACCTCGAGCGCAAGCCCGGCAACCTCTCCGGCGGCCAGCGTCAGCGCGTGGCCATGGGCCGGGCGATCGTGCGCGAGGCGGACGCGTTCCTCTTCGACGAGCCGCTGTCCAACCTGGACGCCAAGCTGCGCGGGCAGATGCGCGCGGAGATCTCGCAGCTGCAGCGCCGCCTGGCCACCACCTCCGTCTACGTGACGCACGACCAGACCGAGGCCATGACCCTGGGCGACCGGGTGGCCGTGCTCAAGAAGGGCGAGCTGCAGCAGGTGGCCAGCCCGCGCGAGCTCTACGAGCAGCCGCTCAACCTGTTCGTGGCCGGCTTCATCGGCTCGCCGTCGATGAACTTCCTGCCCGCCTCGCTGAGGCAGAAGGAGGGCGGCCACGTGCTGTCCTCGCCGATCGGTGACATCCCGGTGCCGCCCGAGAAGGCCCGCGCCGCCGAGGGGCGGGACATCGTGTTCCTCGGCCTGCGGCCGGAGTTCTTCGAGGACGCCGAGCTGGTGGAGGACAGCCGCCGCGGCCAGGGCTCCACCTTCGACGCGACGCTCACGCACCTGGAGTGGCTGGGCCACGAGCAGTACGGCTACATCGAGTTCGATCCGGACCCGGCCGTGGCCGAGATGCTCTCCGCGCTGGCCAAGGACCTGGACGCGGACGAGCTGCGCCCCGTCGTCGTGGCCACCCTCTCCGGCGAGTCCCGCGCCCGGCCGGGCACGCCGACCCGCCTGTGGGTGGACACCACGCGGGTGCACCTGTTCGACCCGACCACCGGTGAGAACCTCACCCGCGACCCCGAGGTCGGCGCCGAGCTGACCCGCCGGGCCGCCGAGGAGCGCCGCCGCCAGATCGAGATGGCGGCCGAGCGTGACGCCGCCGAGCACGAGGCGGACGCGCCGCGCCGCTGAGCCGGCGCCGGGGACGCCGGGGGCGGGTCAGTACCCGCCCTCGGCGTCCACCAGGCCCTCCAGCTCCGTCCCGGCCGCGCGGGCCCGCAGGTTCCGCTCGACCCGCGCGTGGAGCAGCGGGACGCACATCTCCGGGGTGTCCGCCGTGTGCGGCGTGATGAGGGCCCGTTCCTCGGTCCAGAGCGGGTGGCCCTCCGGGAGCGGCTCGGGGTCGGTGACGTCCGTGCCGTAGCCGTGCAGCCGACCCGCCGCGAGGGCCTGGACGACGGCGTCCGTGTCCACCAGCGCCCCGCGGGCGACGTTCACGAGCACGGCGTCCTCGTCCAGGAGGGCGAGGCGGTCGGCGTCGACCATGCCGCGGGTCTCCTCGGTGGCCGCCGCGGCGATCATCACGACCTGCGCGCCGGGCAGGACCTCGTCGAGGGAGTCGGTCGTGACGGTGCGGTCCGCGCCGGGCACGTCGCCCGCGCGTCGGCGGACCGCGGTGACGCGCACGTCCCAGGTCTTGAGCAGGCGGATGTACTCCTGTGCGATCCCGCCGCCGCCCACGACCACGGCGTTCAGGCCGTTCAGGGTGCGGCCGGAGGAGGGGCCCCACGTGGTGGCGCGGACGCGCGCGGGCAGGTCCCGCAGCAGGGCCAGGGTGAGCAGCAGCGCGTGCTCGGCCACCGGCGGCGCGTACGTGCCCTTGGCGGACGTCCACACGATGTCCGGGCGGCTGCGCACGAGGGGGACGAACGGCTCGATCCCGGCGAACGGGAGCTGCACCCAGCTCACGTGGGGGTGGGCGGCCAGGGCCGCGGCGAGCGTGTCGACCGGGATCGGGCGGACCATCAGCAGGGCCGTGGCGGAGGTGTCGCCCTCGGCCACGGCGGCACCGCCGACGTCGGCCACGGCCTGCTCGGCCAGCCGACGGGCGTGGGCGTAGGGGGTGCCGGCGACGTCCTGCGCCGCGGGGAGGACGAGCAGGCGCTCGGGGACGTCGTCGGGTCGGGTGCGGGGGAGAGCGGAAGTGGTGGGCATGGTGCCCACCGTCCCACATCCTCCGGGCCCGCTTCAGCCGGCGACGGCGTCCCGGTGCGCGGCGGACAGCCGCAGGTAGGTGGCCGCGTTCTTCTTGAGGCCCTCCCGCTCCTCGTCCGTGAGGGGGCGGCGGACCTTCGCGGGGACGCCCGCCACGAGCGAGCCGGCCGGGACCTGCGTCCCCTCGAGCACCAGGGCGCCGGCGGCCACGAGCGAACCGGCGCCGATGACCGCGCCGTTCATCACCGTGGCGGACATGCCGATCAGGCAGTCGTCCTCCACGGTGGCCCCGTGCACCACGGCGGAGTGGCCCACGGAGACACCGGCGCCCAGGGTGCACGGGAAGCCCTCGTCCGCGTGCAGCACCACGTTGTCCTGCAGGTTGGTGCCCGCCCCGACGCGGATGGGGGCGGAGTCACCGCGGGCGGAGACGCCGTAGAAGGCCGAGGAGCGCTCGGCCATCTCGACGTCGCCGGTGATCGCGGCGGTCGGGGCGAGGAAGACGGACTCGTGGATGCGCGGGGTGGCACCCGCGACGGTGATGATGTGGGCCATGCCACCAGCCTAGGCGGGCAGGACGACGGCGCCGCGTGGCGCCGTCGTCCCGGGCTCAGCTGAAGACGACGGTCCGCCGGCCGTCCGCGAGGACGCGGTGCTGGGCGTGCCAGCGCACGGCCTGCGCGAGCGTGGAGCCCTCGACGTCGCGGCCGCGGGCCACGAAGTCGGCGGCGGTCTGGGCGTGGGTCACCGGCTGCACGGACTGCGCGATGATCGGGCCCTCGTCCAGGTCGGCGGTCACGTAGTGGGCGGTGGCGCCGATGAGCTTCACGCCGCGTTCGTGCGCCTGGTGGTAGGGGCGGGCGCCCTTGAAGGAGGGCAGGAACGAGTGGTGGATGTTGATGGCCATCCCGGCCAGGTCCCGGCACAGCTCGTCCGAGAGGATCTGCATGTAGCGGGCCAGGACCACCAGCTCGATGTCGAACTGGGCGATCAGATCGCGCAGCCGGTCCTCCGCGGCCTCCTTGGAGTCCCGGCTCGAGGGGTCCTTCGAGACGGGCACGTGGATGAAGGGCACGCCGTAGAAGGAGGCGAGCGGCTGCAGGTCCAGGTGGTTCGAGACCACCACGGGGATCTCGATGGGCAGGGTGCCGGCGCGCTGCTGGAAGAGCAGGTCGTTGAGGGTGTGCCCGTCCTTGGAGCACATCACGAGGGTGCGCATGCGCTGCGCCGCGTCCCACAGGCCCATGCGCATGCCGAACTCCTCGCGCACCGGCGCGAGCGCCTGCTCGATGTCCTCCCGCGTGGCCGGGGTCACGAACTCCACGCGCATGAAGAAGTCGCCGGTGTCCGGGGAGCCGTACTGCTGCGACTCGGTGATGTCCGCCTCCACGCCCAGCAGGGCGCCCGTCACGGCGTGCACGATGCCCTTGCGGTTCGTGCAGGCCAGCGTGAGCACGTGGGCGTGCTCCGCGCCGGAGGCGGGGGAGGGGCTGGGTGAGAGGGCTGCCGTGTCCATGGCGTCGATGGTAGGCGGTGCCGGCCGCGCGGAACCGCGGGATGACGGGGCTGATCCCTGGTCGGGGGGCCGGGCCCCGTGTCATTCTCAAGACCAGGTTCCCCGCCGCGCGGCGGCGCGGGAAGCACGACGCGGCGCCCGGCCCGGCCGGTCGCCCCAGACGACCGAGGAGCACCCCCATGCCACAGTCCACCCTCTACTGGATCATCGCGGCGATCATCGTCGTGCTGCTGATCCTGATCATCCTCTCGGTGATCGCCTCCCGCCGTCGTCGCGAGGCCGAGGCCGAGGCCGCCGAGACCCGGCTCGAGCGTCGGGGTGTCACCGCGGACACCGCGGGTGAGCAGGCGGCCGCCCCCGCGGCCCCGACCCGCCTCTCCCGCCTGGACGAGGTGGTGGCAGAGAAGGACGCGCGCCCCGCAGCCGCGGTGAAGCCCGCCGGGGGTATGGCTGCGTTCGACACCGCCGCGGCGGACCGCGAGACCGACGAGTCCGTCGCCGGCGTGGCCGGCGGGGCGGGGGTGACCGTGGACCAGCACGACGCCCCGAGCACCGAGGCCGCCGCTGAGACCCACCGTCGCGATGCCGCGGTTCCGGCCACCCGGGGCACTCTGCGCCCCGCCGCGGCGGCGCCGAGCACGGCGCGCGAGACGGACACCGTGGGCCTGGGCGCGGCCGGTGTGGCCGGCGGCTCCGGCGTCACCCTGGACGAGCAGACGCCCGCGGCCGACGTCCCGGCGACCCCGGCCTCCCCGTCTCCGGTGACCGAGACCCCCGCCCCGGCGGCACCGGCCGCCGAGGCTCCGCAGCACAGAAGCCACCTCACCCCGGCTCCCGAGCACGTGCACGGGACCGTCCCCGCCGCCGAGGTCGCCACCGAGCACACCCCCACCAAGGAGTTCGCCACGGACGCGATCCCCGTCCCTCAGGGCGAGCACCTCGAGACGCACACGGTCGCCACCACCGCGCACGGCTCGGTCACCGTCGTGGCCACCGAGTCGTACCAGGCCCAGCAGAACGGCGCCGACGGGGCGGAGCGCTCGGCCGCCGGGTCCCTGCGCATCGACGGCACGCCCAGGGTGCCCGGTCGCGTGGCGGAGGCGGACCGCGAGCCGGCGCGCACCGATGACCACGGCGCGGACGTCGCGCAGCCGGCGGCGGTCGAGCCCGCGGCTGAGCGCCCGTCCCTCGAGGCCGCGGCCGAGCGCCCGTCCCTCGAGGCCACCCCGGCCACCCGACGGGCCGAGGCCCCGGAGACCCACGCCGGCACCACGCCGGCCACGCCCCTGGGCGGCGCCCCGGAGCTGGATCCGACCGCGGCCTCGTCCGGCCGTGCGGAGGACGCCACTCCGGCGACCCGCCGCGAGGCCCGCGCCGCGCAGTCGGCGGCAGCCGCCGGGACCGGCGCGCCGACGTCGTCGACGCCCACGACCGTGGCCCCGGACACCTCCACCTCCTCCGCCCCCACGGATGAGGAGCCCGCCGAGGACGACACCGAGGGCGCCGCCCTCCCGGACCTGCGGGCGGACCGCGACGAGACCCGAGCCTCGGACGCCGAGGGTGAGTCGAAGCTGGCCCAGGTCGGCGCCGTGGCGGCCTCCGCGTTCGAGACCGTGCGTGACAAGGTCGCCGTCCCGCTGCGGGACAACGTGGCCGTGCCCGCCAAGGACACGGTCGTGAAGGTGGTCAAGGACAAGCTGTCCCAGGCGCAGGAGCGCCGCTGGGGCAAGCGTTGACCGGCACAACCGCCCCACGACGACGGCGGCCGCCCCCTCGTGTGAGGGAGCGGCCGCCGCGCGTTCAGCGGAGCCCGCGCGGGCGCCCGCCGGGGGAAGGAGCCGTCAGATGCGGGCCTCGCCGCCGGCCTCGACGCCCGGGATGCCGTCGCCCTCGTGGCGCTTGACCTCGTCCTCGATGCGCTGGCCGATCGTGGCGTCCACGTTCTTCCAGTACTCGAAGGCGCGGGCCTGGACGTCCTGGCGGACGCCCTTCAGCGCGCCGGCCACGGTCTCCACGAAGTCCTCGCGCTCCTGGGCCGAGAAGACCTCGCGGACGAGGGTGCCGGCCTGACCGAAGTCGTCGTCGTCCGCGCGCAGGGCCTGGGCCTCGCGGGTCAGGGTGCCGTCGGCCTCCCAGCCGTCGTCCACCGGGCCGGTCTCGTCCGACCAGGAGTCGCCGTTGGAGTTCGGCGCGTAGGTGGAGCGGTCGCCGGTGTGGTCGTACCACATCTGGCCGTCGAAGGCGTAGTTGTGCACCGCGTTCTTGGGACGGTTCACCGGCAGCTGGTTCACGTGGGCGCCCACGCGGTACAGCTGGGCGTCGTGGTACGCGAAGGCGCGGCCCAGGAGCATGCGGTCCGGGGAGAGGCCGATGCCCGGCACGGTGTTGCTCGGGCTGAACGCGGCGGACTCGATCTGCGCGAAGTGGTTCTCCGGGTTGCGGTTCAGGGTCAGCGTGCCGACCTTGATGCGCGGGTAGTCCTTCTTGGAGATCGTCTTCGTCAGGTCGAAGGGGTTGAACCGGTAGGTCTTGCCCTCCTCGTAGGGGATCGCCTGGATGTAGAGGTCCCACTTGGGGTGGTCGCCCTTGGCGATGGACTCGAACAGGTCCTGGCGGTGGAAGTCGGCGTTCTCGCCGGCGATCTTGGTGGCCTCGTCGTTCGAGAGGCCGTGCACGCCCTGCTGGGAGATGAAGTGGTACTTCACCCAGTGCTTCTCGCCCTGGGCGTTGACCCACAGGTAGGTGTGGGAGCCGTAGCCGTTCATCTCACGCCAGGTGCGGGGCAGGCCGCGCGGGCCCATCAGGTAGGTCACCTGGTGCGCCGACTCGGGGTTGTTGGTCCAGAAGTCCCACTGCATGGTGGCATCGCGCAGGCCGGAGTCCGGCAGACGCTTCTGCGAGCGGATGAAGTGGGTGAACTTCATCGGGTCGCGCAGGAAGAAGACCGGGGTGTTGTTGCCGACGATGTCGTAGTTGCCCTCCTCGCTGTAGAAGCGCAGCGCGAAGCCGCGCACGTCGCGCCAGGTGTCCGGGGAGCCGAGCTCGCCGGCCACGGTGGAGAAGCGCAGGAGGGTCTCGGTCTTCGTGCCGGGCTGGAACACGAGGGCCTTGGTGTACTTCGACACATCCTCGGTCACCTCGAACTCGCCGAACGCGCCCGAGCCCTTGGCGTGCGGGCGGCGCTCCGGGATGTTCATGCGGTTGAAGTGCTGGTGGGTCTCCAGCAGGTGGGTGTCGTGCAGGACGATGGGCCCCTCGCTGCCCACGGTCAGGGACTGGCGGTCGCTGACGGCCGGGGCGCCGTTCTGGCGGGTCGAACCGGTCGCGTGCGGGGTCGTCTTCTGGTACTCCGTCATGGAACTCTCCTTCGTCGATCGACGTCGGCCGCGCACCGATCGGCGCGGTGGGCGGCGTCATCCCCGATCTTGGCATATTTCTGAATCAGTCAAAAGAACCGCGCGCCGAGGGTGGCGGCCGGGGCCGCGGCCGCCGTCGTGCAGACCCGACGACGGCGCCCGGTCACTAGGATGGAGGGCACCGGAGCCTTCCGGCCGCACAGACCCCCGTTCGAAGGGAACCCCCGTGACGCAGACGCCCGACATCAACACCCAGCCCCTCGCCGAGGTGGACCCGGAGATCGCCGCGGCGCTCGCGGACGAGCTCGGCCGCCAGCGGGGCACGCTCGAGATGATCGCCTCGGAGAACTTCGTGCCGCGCGCCATCCTCGAGACGCAGGGCTCGGTGCTGACCAACAAGTACGCGGAGGGCTACCCGGGCCGCCGCTACTACGGCGGCTGCGAATTCGTGGACGTGGCCGAGAACCTGGCCATCCAGCGCGCCAAGGACCTGTTCGGCGCCGAGCACGCCAACGTCCAGCCGCACGCCGGCGCTCAGGCCAACGTGGCCGTGATGACCTCGCTGCTGGACCACGGGGACACGATGATGGGCCTGTCCCTGGCGCACGGCGGCCACCTGACGCACGGCATGAAGCTGAACTTCTCCGGCAAGAACTACAGCATCGCCGCGTACGAGGTGGAGCCGGACACCCACCGCATCGACATGGACAAGGTGCGCGAGAAGGCCCTCGAGGCCCGGCCGAAGGTGATCGTGGCCGGCTGGTCCGCCTACCCCCGTCAGCTCGACTTCGCCGCCTTCCGCTCGATCGCGGACGAGGTCGGCGCCAGGCTCTGGGTGGACATGGCCCACTTCGCCGGCCTCGTGGCCGCCGGCCTGCACCCGAACCCGGTGCCGCACGCCGACGTCGTCTCCTCCACCGTGCACAAGACCCTCGCCGGCCCCCGTTCGGGCTTCATCCTCTCCACCGAGGAGCTGAAGAAGAAGATCGACTCCGCCGTGTTCCCGGGCCAGCAGGGCGGCCCGCTGATGCACGCGATCGCGGGCAAGGCCGTGGCCTTCAAGATCGCCGGCTCCGAGGACTTCAAGGAGAAGCAGGAGCGCACCCTGGCCGGCGCGCAGATCCTGGCCGAGCGCCTGACCGCCCCGGACATGGCCGAGCACGGCATCTCGGTGCTCACCGGCGGCACGGACGTGCACCTGGTCCTGGTGGACCTGCGCGAGTCCCAGCTGGACGGCAGGCAGGGCGAGGACATCCTGCACGAGGTCGGCATCACGGTGAACCGCAACTCGGTGCCGTGGGACCCGCGTCCGCCGATGACCACCTCCGGCCTGCGCATCGGCACCCCCGCGCTGGCCTCCCGCGGCTTCGGCGAGGCCGAGTTCCGCGAGGTGTCCGACGTCATCGCCGAGGCGCTGAAGCCGAGCCCGGACGTGGAGGCGCTGCGCGCCCGCGTCGTGAAGCTCACCGAGGACTTCCCGCTGTACGACGGCCTCGAGGGCTGGTGAGCCGCCGATGACCGCGAAGGTCCTGGACGGCAAGGCCACCGCCGCCGCGATCAAGGAGGAGCTGCGCGGCCGCGTGGCCGCCCTCGCCGAGCGTGGGCGCACCCCCGGCCTCGGCACCCTGCTCGTGGGTGAGGACGCCGGCTCGCAGAAGTACGTGGCGGGCAAGCACCGCGACTGCGCCGAGGTGGGCATCGAGTCCATCCAGCGTGAGCTGCCCGCGGACGCGACGGAGGAGCAGATCCTCGACGTCGTGCGCGAGCTGAACGAGGACCCGGCCTGCACGGGCTACATCGTCCAGCTGCCGCTGCCGAAGCACGTGGACACCCAGAAGGTGCTCGAGGCCATCGACCCGGACAAGGACGCGGACGGCCTGCACCCCATGAACCTGGGGCGGCTCGTGGCCTCGGTCGGCGGCGAGCTGGACTCGCCGCTGCCGTGCACCCCGGCCGGCTGCGTCGAGCTGTTGCGCCACCACGGTGTGGAGCTGGCCGGCAAGCACGTGCTCGTGATCGGCCGCGGCGTGACCATCGGCCGGCCCGCCGGCCTCGTGTTCACCCGCCGCGAGGTCAACGCCACCGTGACCCTGGCCCACACCGGCACCACGAACCTCGACGAGCTGCTGGCGAGCGCCGACGTCGTGATCGCCGCCGCCGGCTCCGCCCACATGGTGAAGCCGGAGCAGGTCAAGGAGGGCGTGATCGTCCTGGACGTGGGCGTCTCCCGCGTGACCGGGGAGGACGGGACGTCGCGCGTCCTGGGCGACGTGGACCCGGCCGTGAAGGAGAAGGCGGCCTGGATGGCGCCGAACCCGGGCGGCGTCGGGCCGATGACCCGCGTCATGCTGCTGGCGAACGTCGTCGAGGCCGCCGAGCGTGCCGCCGACGGCGAGGACTGGGCGGGGGAGCGGGCCGGAGCCTGACCTCTCCCCGCCCCGCGACGAACCCTGCGAATCGCAGGGTTCGTCGCCGAGGGGGCGGCGCGCGTCCGGGCGGGTGGTGCGCCTATGCTGTCGCCTTGTGAGTCACACCACTCTGCACGCGTCCCCCGGCGGCGCCTCCGTCATCCGTGCCCGTGGGCTGCGCAAGCAGTACGGCGAGTTCCACGCTGTGAAGGGCATCGACCTGGACGTGCGCCCCGGGGAGTGCTTCGGCCTGCTCGGCCCCAACGGCGCGGGCAAGTCCACCACCATGCGCATGCTCGCGGGCACCTCGCAGCGCACCGCGGGCGAGCTGACCATCCTGGGCATCGACCCGGAGGAGGACGGGCCGGCCGTCCGTGCGCGCCTGGGCGTGGTGCCGCAGCAGGACAACCTGGACGAGGAGCTCACCGCCCGGGAGAACATCCTGATCTACGGCCGCTACTTCGGCCTGCCCTACTCGTACCTGCGGCCCAAGGCCGAGGAGCTGCTGGCCTTCGCCCAGCTCACCGAGAAGGCGGACGCCAAGGTCACCGACCTCTCCGGCGGCATGAAGCGCCGGCTCGTGATCGCCCGCGCCCTGGTCAACGAGCCGGCCCTCTTCCTCCTCGACGAGCCCACCACGGGCCTGGACCCGCAGGCCCGCCACATCCTGTGGGACCGCCTCTACCGGCTCAAGGAACGCGGCACCACGCTGCTGCTGACCACGCACCACATGGACGAGGCGGAGCAGCTGTGCGACCGGCTCGTCGTCGTCGACGGCGGCGAGATCATGGCCGCCGGCACCCCCGCCGAGCTCATCCGCGAGCACGCCTCCCGTGAGGTCCTCGAGGCGCGCTTCGGCGCGGACCGCAACGAGGCCGCGGCCCGCACCGTCCAGGCCCACGCGGGTGACGGCGTCGTGCACCGCGTCGAGGTCCTCCCGGACCGCGTCCTCGTCTACGCCCGACGCGCGGACGACCTGCACGACGTCGTGCAGCGCCTCGTCGACGAGGGCGCCCTGCCCGCCCCCGCCACCACGCTGACCCGCCGGGCGAGCCTCGAGGACGTGTTCCTCATCCTCACCGGCCGCACCCTGGTGGACTGACCCGTGCCGTCCCCCATCACGACGACGGCCCCCGGCCCCGCCTCGCCCGCCGAGCCGCTGCGCCCGCCGGTCACCGCGGCGGCGTCCGCGGAGCGCGTGAGGCGCCGCGGCGTCCTGCTCTACGCCGAACACCAGCTGCGGAACATGCGTCGCTACGGCGCGGTGCTGCTCGTCGGGGCGCTCGGCGAGCCCGTGCTCTACCTGCTGGCCATGGGCCTGGGCCTGGCCCAGCTCATGGGCGGGGGGATGCCGCAGGACGCCCTGGGCGGGGTCTCCTACGTCGCGTTCATCGCCCCGGCGCTGCTGGCCTCGGGCGCGCTGATGACCGCGTCCGTCGAGTTCTCCTACCCGGTGATGGGCGGGTTCCAGTGGCAGCGCACGTACTACGCGGCGCAGGCCACTCCGCTGTCTCCGGCGCAGATCGCCCTGGGCCACCTCGCGGCCGTGAGCCTGCGGTTCGTGTTCCAGGCCGCCGTGTTCCTGCTGGTGATGCTGGCGTTCGGCGTGGTCTCGAGCCCGTGGGCGTGGGTGCAGGTCCTCACCGCCACGCTCGGCGGGCTCGCCGTCGGCGCGCCGATCATGGCGTTCGCGGCCTCCCTGAAGGAGGACAAGGGCCAGTTCGCCACCCTGCAGCGGCTCGTGGTCATGCCCCTGTTCCTGTTCTCCGCCACCTTCTACCCGCTCGAGGCGCTGCCGGTGTGGCTGCGCTGGATCGGCTGGCTCTCCCCGCAGTGGCATGCCGCCCAGCTCGGCCGCGTGCTCTCCTACGGGATGGTCGAGCCGGCCTGGCTCACCGTGGTGCACGTGGCGTTCCTGCTGGCCCTCGCGCTCGGCGGGGCCTGGCTCGCGGTGCGGATCTACACGCGCCGCCTCGGCTGGGTCCGCGGCACCCCGGACCGCGACGCCGTCACGGCCGCCCGTCGCGACCGTGCCCCGCGCCTGGGCCGCCGTGCCCCGCGCCTGGGCCGCCGTGCCGCGCGCACCGGGGCCGCCCGCGCCGACGTCGCACCCGCCGCCGCGCAGGCGGACCCGGCTGCGCCGTCGTCCTCGGTGGTGCGGGAACACGCCGTCGCCGTGCCGCCCCTGCCCGAGATCCCCGTCCGCCGCGGCCCGCTGGCCGGCGCGTACTCGGGCAACGTGCGCGCGGTGATGGAGCGGGCGTTCCTCTCCCTGAAGTCCAACAACTGGGTGGTGTTCTTCTCCGGGTTCTTCGAGCCCGTGCTCTACCTGGCCTCCCTGGGGCTCGGGCTCGGTGCGCTGGTCGGCGACGTGGCCGGCCCGGATGGCACCCCCGTCCCGTACGGCATGTACCTCGCCCCCGCACTGCTGGCGGTCTCGGCGATGAACGGCGCCATCTACGACTCCACGTGGAACGTGTTCTTCAAGCTGCGCTACGCGAAGACGTACCAGACCATGCTCTCCACGCGGTTGGGCCCGCTGGACGTGGCACTCGGGGAGATCGCGATGGCACTGCTGCGCGGGCTGATCTACGCGGTCGGCTTCCTGATCGTCATGACCGTGGCCGGTCTCGTCACCTCGTGGACGGCGCTGCTCATGATCCCCGGCGCCCTGCTCGTGGCGCTGGGCTTCGCCTCCCTCGGCATGGCGGTGACGAGCTGGATGAAGACGTTCCAGCACATGGACTGGGTCCAGATCGTGCTGATGCCCATGTTCCTGTTCTCGGCCACGTTCTTCCCGCTCGCGGTCTACCCGGAGCCGATCCAGTGGGTGATCCGCGTGTTCCCGCTGTGGCATGCGGTGGAGATGATGCGCGCGCTCGCGGTGGGCGTGCTGAGCTGGGCGACCGCCGGCCACGTCCTCTACTTCGTGGTGATGGCCGGCGTCGGGGTGTGGCTGGCCGCCCGCCGGCTCGGCGCGCTGTTCCTGCGCTGAGGCCCCGCGGGCCGGTCAGGCCGCGCGCGCGGCGCGGCGCCGCCGGACCACGTCCAGGGCCGCGACCACGGCGGTGAGCGCCCAGCACACGGCCACCATGCCCATGGCGGTCGAGGCCGCGTGCGCGTACGCCGCGGCCGACGGCGGCCCGGCGCTCTCGGCTGCGGCGCCGGCCAGGGCCGCGAAGAACGCGCCCGTCACCACGGACAGGCCCAGGGCGGTGCCGAGGCGCTGCGCCGTCTGGGCGACGCCGCCGGCCGCCCCCGCCTCGTGGCCGGCGACGTCGTCCATCATCAGCACCTGCGTGCTGGTGAGCAGCAGGGCCTGCGAGGCCGACTGCACGATCAACCCCACCCCCACGATCCACGGCGACCACGCGCCGGCCGCGCTGCGCTCGAACGCGAGCGCGAGCACCCCCAGCGACACGAGGCCCACGAGGGCGCCGAGCAGCACGAGCACGGGCCCGCGCCGCTGCACCATCGAGCCCACCCACGGGGACAGAGAGGCCACGACGACGGCGCCGGGCAGACCCACGAGGCCGGCCTCAAGCGGCGTGAACCCCATGCCGCGCTGCAGGAAGATCGCCACGATCGCGAACACCGCCGGCATGGTGGCCAGGTAGATGGTGGACTCGAGCGCGCCGATCGTGAAGGACGGCCGCCGGAACAGGGCCGGGTCCACCATGGGCTGCACGCCGGTGGCCGAGGCCCGGGCCTTTACGCGCTTCTCCCACAGCCACCACGCCGTCACGAGCGCGGCGGCGAGCACCAGCAGCCAGGCGGTGCCCGGGACGATGAACGGCACCATGAGGCTCACCCCGCCGGCGCCGAGCAGCAGGGCGCCCACCGGGTCGAGCGCGGTGATCCCGCGCGGTCCGGGGGCGGCGGGCAGGCCGTGCACGCGGGTGGGCGGCGGCAGCCAGAGGGCGCCCATCGCGACGGCGGCCAGGCCCACGGGCACGTTCATGAGGAACGTGGAGCGCCAGCCCCACTCGGGGCCGAACGCGCCGAGGAACAGTCCGCCGAGCAGGGGCCCCACGGCCACGCCGAGGCCCACCACGGTGCCGAACAGCCCGTAGGCCCGCCCGCGGGCGCGGCCGTGGAAGTTCGACTGGATGAACCCGATGACCTGGGGGTTGAACACGCCCGCGCCCAGGCCTGTGAGCAGGCGCCCCGCGTTGAGCAGCAGGGTGTCCCCGGCCAGGCCGGAGAGCAGGGAGCCGAGCATGTACAGCGTGATGCCCGCCAGGAACAGGCTCTTGCGCCCCCACAGGTCGCCGGCGCGGCCTGCGGCCACGAGCACGGTGCCGAACGTCAGCGTGTACCCCGCCAGCACCCACTGCAGATCCGCGCTCGTGGCGTCCAGGCCCGACTCGATGGCCGGCAGCGCCACGTTCACCACGGACACGCTCATCAGCGCGAGGAAGAGCGGCATGAGCAGTGCGGTGAGGATGCGGCGCTGGTCAGGGGTGAAGGCCCCGGACGCGGGGTCGGCGGGGTGCGGGGGGCGGGGGGTCATCGCCTCAGGATAGGCACCGACGCGGGCCGCCCGATTCGGAGCGCACCCCGCGATGCGGGATGATGGAGGGCAGACCCCACGAGCCCCTCCGGAGGAGCACCCATGTCCCAGTCCCTGACCCCCGGTCCCGACGGCGCGCGCCGCGGCCCCCGCGCCGGCCTGCGCGTGGGATCGCTCGGCTTCGTCGCGATGATCGTCATCCTGATCGTGGCGATCATCTTCGCCGCGAACCAGAACGACGTGATCGGGTGGCTCGTGGTCGCCGTCGCCGCCGGCTGGCTCGTGTTCGCGGTGGTCGTGTACCTGCAGATGCGCCGCGGCGTCCAGGCCGCGGGCCGCAAGGTGGACACCGCCATGCAGAACGCCCGCGCCGACGTCGCCGCCCTGCGCGGCCGTGACGCCGACGCCGCCGCCCCCGCGGTGGCCCCGTCGGCGCCGGCCGCGGACCCCCTGCGGGACACCAAGCTGGACCACTCCTTCAAGATCGCCCAGGTGCAGGTGCGCGTCGTGCGCGAGCAGCTCGCCGCGGGCGAGAGCATGGACCGTGAGATGGTGGACCGTGCCCTGGAGACCATCGACATCACGGCCTCCAACGCCCGCGACATGATCAAGGAGTCCCGGGCCGGTGGCGCCGAGGGCCCGGTGAGCGGGACGGTGATCGGCTGATGACGGCGCTGCCCGAGAAGGACCCCGTCACCGGGAAGTACCCCGAGCCCGCCGAGGGCGAGCCCGTGGTGCACGCCAACGCCGGGGCGCCCAAGGCCGACGGCGCCGTGCGCGTGGCCACCGTGAACGTCAACGGCATCCGCGCCTCGCACCGCAAGGGCATGCGCGAGTGGTTCGCCGGCCGCGGCGTGGACGTGCTCACCCTCCAGGAGGTGCGCGCCCCCGCGGACGTCACGGCGCAGCTGGTCCGCGAGATCGTGGGCGAGGACTGGGACGAGGTGCACCTGGCGGACGCCGTGGCCGCCGCCAAGGGGCGGGCCGGTGTCGCGATCGCCTCGCGGTTCCCGCTCGGCGAGGTCCGCACCGGCATCGCCGACGCCGACGGGTACTTCGACGACGCCGGCCGCTGGATCGAGGCCGACCTGCGCCTGCCGGACGGCTCGCCGCTGACCGTGGTCTCGGCGTACGTGCACTCGGGCGAGGTCGACACCCCGAAGCAGGTGGACAAGTACCGGTTCCTCGACGAGATGGTCCGCCGCCTCTCCGAGCTGGCCGCGGGGGAGGGGCACGCCCTCGTCACGGGCGACCTCAACGTGGGCCACACCGAGCTGGACATCAAGAACTGGAAGGGCAACGTGAAGAAGGCCGGCTTCCTGCCCGAGGAGCGCGCCTACTTCGACCGGTTCTTCGGCGAGCTCGGCTTCACGGACGTGCACCGCGCCCTCGCCGGACCGGTGCCGGGCCCGTACACGTGGTGGTCCATGCGCGGCAAGGCCTTCGACAACGACGCCGGCTGGCGCATCGACTACCACATGGCGACCGCGGGCCTGGCCGAGCGGGCGACGACCGCCGTCGTGGACCGCGCCCCCAGCTGGGGCACCCGCTTCTCCGACCACGCCCCGCTCGTGGTCGACTACCAGTTCTGACCGTGCAGGAGAGACCCGAGGCTGAGATGACCATGAAGAAGAACTCCGTGCAGGACGTCCTGGCCCAGGACGCCGCCGCCACCGCCCACCTGGCCGGCGCGTCCGCCCGGCACCGCGTGCTCTCCGGCATGCAGCCCTCGGCGGACTCCCTCCACCTGGGCAACTACCTCGGCGCCCTCGTGAACTGGGAGCGCACCCAGGCCGACTTCGAGGCTTTCTTCTTCATCCCCGACCTGCACGCCATCACCGTGCCGCAGGACCCGGCAGCCCTGGCGGAGCGCACGCGGGTGGCTGCCGCGCAGTTCATCGCCGGCGGCATCGACCCCGAGCGCTCCACGCTGTTCGTCCAGTCCCAGGTGCCCGAGCACGCGCAGCTGGCGTGGGTGCTGACCTGCATGACCGGCATGGGCGAGGCCATGCGGATGACCCAGTTCAAGGACAAGTCCGCCAAGCAGGGCGCGGACGCGGCCGGCGTCGGCCTGCTCGCGTACCCCATGCTCATGGCCGCGGACATCCTGCTCTACCAGCCGCATGGCGTGCCTGTGGGCGACGACCAGCGCCAGCACGTGGAGCTCACCCGCGACCTCGCCCAGCGCTTCAACCACCGCTACGGCGAGACGTTCGTGGTGCCCACCGGCTTCTACCCGGAGACCGGCGCGCGCATCTACGACCTGCAGGACCCCACGTCGAAGATGTCCAAGTCCGCGGCGTCCCCGAACGGGCTCATCAACATCCTCGAGGAGCCGAAGAAGACCGCCAAGAAGATCAAGTCAGCGGTCACCGACGACGGCACCGAGGTGCGCTTCGACCGCGAGGCCAAGCCCGGCGTCTCCAACCTGCTGACCATCCTCTCCGCGGTGTCCGGGACGCCGATCCCGCAGCTCGAGGAGGAGTTCGTCGGCAAGATGTACGGGCACCTCAAGGTCGCGGTGGCGGACGCCGTCGTCGAGCGCCTGGCCCCCGTGCGCGAGCGCGCCCTCGCGCTGCTGGACGACCCCGCCGAGCTCGACCGCATCCTCGCCGCCGGCGCCGAGAAGGCCCGCGCCGTGGCCACGCCCGTGCTCGAGGACGTCTACGCCAAGGTCGGCTTCCTGCCGCCGCTGCGCTGAGCCGGGCCGCACCGGCCCCCCGACGACGGCCCGCGCCCCCGACCTGCGGGGAACGCGGGCCGTCGTGTTTCTCCGACTCGAGTCGGAGGCGGCGGCGGGTGCCCGGCTGTCAGGATGGGTGCACTGCCTCCGCTCCTGCCGCAGCGGGGGCGAGCCCCACCGACAGAGGAGTGCCGGAGCCATGTCCACCGCGGTCCCCATCCCCGCCGTCGCCGAGGTCCCGCCCGGCGCCGAGCCCGTCCTGGAGACGGAGAACCTCGTCAAGGTCTACGGTCGCGGGGCGTCCCGCTTCGACGCGCTGAAGGGCATCACCCTGCAGATCCAGCGCGGCGAGTCCCTGGCCGTCGTCGGCAAGTCCGGCTCCGGCAAGTCCACCCTGATGCACCTGCTGGCGCTGCTGGACCAGCCCTCCGCCGGCGTGGTGGCGATGGACGGCCGTCCCGTCTCCCAGCTCAAGGCCGCGGAGATCTCCCAGCTGCGCAACGAGCGGTTCGGCTTCGTGTTCCAGCAGTTCTTCCTGAACCCGAACCAGACGGTCCTGGAGAACACCGTGCTGCCGCTGAAGATCGCCGGCGTGGGCCGGGCCGAGCGCACCCGCCGAGGCATGGCGGTGCTCGAGCGGCTCGAGCTCGCGGACAAGGCGAAGAACAAGGCCACGGACCTCTCCGGCGGCCAGAAGCAGCGCGTGTGCATCGCCCGTGCGCTCGTGAACAACCCGACGGTGCTGTTCGCGGACGAGCCCACGGGCAACCTGGACTCCGCCACCTCGGCGGCCGTGGAGGACATCCTCTTCGGCCTGCACCGCGACGAGGGCATCACCCTCGTGGTGGTCACGCACGACGACGACCTGGCCGCGAAGTGTGACCGTCGCGTCGAGCTGCAGGACGGCGTGGTCATCGCCGACGAGCGCGTCGGCACCGAGCGGGACGGAGCGCGGGCATGAAGGCCACCGACGTCGCGGGCACGGCGCTCGCCAACACGATGCGCTCCAAGCTGCGCACCTTCCTCACCGTCGTCGCGATCGTGATCGGCGCATTCACGCTGACCCTCACCACGGGGCTCGGCGCGGGCATCAACAAGTACGTGGACAACGTGGTCGAGGGCTTCGGCAAGCCCGGCGAGCTGACCGTGATGAAGCAGCAGGACATGTCCTCGGCCGGTGCGGCGAGCGGTTCGCCCCAGGAGTACACGGAGCAGGACGCCGCCGGCGGCGAGATGTTCGGCATGCCGCTGCTCACGCAGGAGGACCTCGCCGCGATCGAGGACACCGAGCACGTCACCGAGGTGAAGACCTATCGGGTGGCCGAGCCGGAGTACATCCAGGGCCCGGACGACCGCAAGTGGCAGACCGGCTTCATGGGCAGCTCCGGCGAGATCGACATGCTCACCTTCTCGGCCGGCCGTGCCCCCGAGGCCGGCGCCGCGGAGATCGTCATGCCCGAGTCGTGGGTGGAGGACCTGGGCGCCGGCGACGCCGAGGACCTGGTCGGCACGGAGCTGACCGTCGTGGCGGCGACCCCGCTGCAGGAGCACAAGTCCGTGACGGCCACCGTGGTCGGTGTGACGAAGGCGGCCGCGTCCGGTGCGGGCACCGCCCCGACGCCGTCGGAGTCGCTCGAGCAGGAGATCTACGACATCACGACGGAGGGCCTGCCGGAGTCGCAGCGGAACACCTACTTCCAGGCCACGGCGATCGTGGAGGACCCGGAGGCGAACGAGGACGCCGTGAAGCAGGCGCTGGCCGACCAGGGCCTGCTGGCGCAGACCCTCGAGGAGCAGCTCGGCGTGATCCGCGGCATCATCGACGCCGTCACGTGGGTGCTCACCGGCTTCGCGCTCATCGCGCTGCTCGCCGCCAGCTTCGGCATCATCAACACCCTGCTCATGGCGGTGCAGGAGCGCACCCGGGAGATCGGCCTCATGAAGGCCCTCGGCATGACCGGCGGGAAGATCTTCGGCCTGTTCACCATGGAGGCCGTCGTGATCGGCCTGCTCGGCTCGCTGGTCGGCATCGGCCTGGGCGTCGCCGTCGGACTCATCGCGAACCAGGTGTTGACCACCGGCCCCCTCAGCGGCGTCACCGGCCTGGTCCTGTTCGCGGTCAACCCCCTCGCCCTGCTGCTGATCCTGCTGCTGATCGTGGCCATCGCGTTCATCGCCGGCACCTTGCCCGCCCTGCGTGCGGCCCGGAAGGATCCCATCGAGGCACTGCGGCACGAGTGATCCTGCCACCGCGCCCGTCACCGCCACCACCGTCACCGAGGAGCACACCATGACCACCGATCGACCGAACCCGAACCCGGAGCAGCCCGCCGTGGGCTCCCGCTACGGCACGCAGCCCTACGCGGCCCCGGGCTATGGCGCCCAGCCGGGCAGCCCGTACGGCATCGTCCCGGAGCCGGCCGCGTTCCCCGCGCTCCTGACGCTGACGCTCACGTCGCTCGCGCTGTACGTGCTGTCCTCCCTGCCGGCCCTGTTCGGCGGCGAGGAGAGCATCGAACGCATGCGGGACTCCCTTCGCCAGAGTGGCCTCACCCCCGAGCAGGTGGAGGAGATCGCGCCTGTCGTGGGCGCCTCCGTGACGGTGGGCACGATCATCGTCCTGCTCATCGGCGTGGCCCTGTACGCCCTGGTGTACTTCAACCTGCGCGGGGCCAAGAACTGGGCCCGCATCCTCGGCATCGTCGTCGCGATCCTGGGCACCCTCAGCGCCGTCGGCGGCATCTTCTCCTTCGTGACCTACCCCGGCATCGGCGGCGTCCTGGCCTCCGTGCTGAGCCTGGCGCTGGTGATCGTGAACATCCTGTGGCTGGTCAAGGCCTTCAACCCGCAGGTCGCGGCCTACACCCGTCAGGGCCGCCGCGCCTGATCCCGACGCCGTTCGCCGGCGGCGAGTCCGGGGTCGCCAGCCCTCGCCCCGGCGTCGGCCAGCGGAGACCATGGCGACATGGCCTCCGATCATCGACCCCCGCATCCCGTGTCCCCCCACCCCGACGACCTGGACGGCGGCGGGCGGCCCGTGGTGGGCCCGGATGAGGCGCGGCGGCGCATCGCCGGGCACTCCGGTCCGGACGCCCGCCCGCTGATCCGCCCCGACGCCCGCACCCCCGGCGTGTTCCGGGCGCTGCTCGGACTGACGGTCGCGTCCGCGGTCCTCTACGCCGCGTCGATCCTGCGCAACCTCCTCCCGGGCGCGGCCCAGGACATCGCGGACTCGCTGCCCGAGGGCAGCGCGCAGTCGCCCGCGATGACCGCCGAGGCGATCGAGGGCGCCCTCACCGGCAGCGTCTGGTTCGCGACCCTGCTGGGCCTGGCGGTCTACGCGATCGTCCTCGTCGGGCTGACCCGGCACAGCAACACGGCGCGCATCATGGGCGCCCTGTTCGCCTCCATCGCCATCTTCGTGACGCTGCTGGGGACCATCCGCCTGTTCGTCTTCCCTGCCGGGGACGTGGTGCTGCCCCTGGTCCTGGGCGGGCTGTTCGCGCTCGTGAACGCGGCCTGGCTCGTGTGCGCCTTCAACCCCGGCCTCGCGACGACTTTCCTGCGCCGCCGGGCATGATGGGGGCATGCACCCCCTCGACGACGATCCCCACGAGATCACGGACCCCGCCCCCGATCTCGCGTCGCTGCGTCCCCTGCGCCTGTTCCAGACCGTCACGGCCGTCACGGGCGCACTGAGCGCGGCCGGCGTGGGGGGCGTGCTCGCGCTGCAGTCGACGCCCGGCTACGCCCGCGCCGTGCTGGAGGCGCGCTCCTGGGGCGCGAGCGAGGTCACCGAGGCCGACGTCGCCGCGTTCCTCACCCCGGCGGGGGCGTGGCCGGTGGCCGCCGCGGCGGTGGTCGTCCTGACCCTGGTGCTCCTGGCCGGCATCACCCGCCGCATCCGGGCCGTGCGCCCCGTGGGGAGCGTGCTCGTGGTGCTGGGGATGCTCACGGCGGCCTTCTGGATGGTCGACGGTGGACGGATGGTGCAGGACGGGGGAGGGGGGCCGGTCGTGCTGGGTGCCGTCGTCGGGATGCTCGTGTCCAGCGCGGTGTGGCTGCGTGTGGCGCACCGGCGGGAGACGCGCGACGCCTTCGACGTCTGAGCTCGGACCGCCTCCGCCTCCGGTCCCGCCCCCGTCCCCACGCCGAGGCCCGCAGACACGCCGCTACACCGGGCCGGTGACGGCGCGTCTGCGGGCCTCGGCGGGAGGGGCACCACGCACGACGACGGCGGCCCGCCTCCTCGAGCGAGGAGACGGGCCGCCGTCGTGGTGCGGGGGATCAGAACTGGCGGGCCAGGATGGCCCGCTTCACCTCGGAGATCGCCTTGGTCACCTGGATGCCGCGGGGGCACGCGTCGGTGCAGTTGAAGGTCGTGCGGCAACGCCACACGCCCTCCTTGTCGTTCAGGATCTCCAGGCGCATGTCGCCGGCCTCGTCACGCGAGTCGAAGATGAACCGGTGCGCGTTGACGATGGCGGCCGGGCCGAAGTACTGGCCGTCCGTCCAGAACACCGGGCAGGACGAGGTGCACGCGGCGCACAGGATGCACTTCGTGGTGTCGTCGTAGATCGCCCGGTCGGCCTGGGACTGGTAGCGCTCCTTGGTGGGCGCGTGGCCCTCGGCGACCAGGAACGGCATGATCTCGCGGTAGGACTGGAAGAACGGGTCCATGTCCACGATCAGGTCCTTCTCCACCGGCAGGCCCTTGATGGGCTCCACCAGGATGGGCTTGGACAGGTCGAGGTCCTTCAGGAGCGTCTTGCAGGCCAGGCGGTTGCGGCCGTTGATGCGCATGGCGTCGGAGCCGCACACGCCGTGGGCGCAGGAGCGGCGGAACGACAGGGTGCCGTCGTGGTCCCACTTGACCTTGTGCAGGGCGTCCAGCACGCGGTCGGTGCCGTACATGGTCAGGCGCCACTCGTCCCAGTAGGACTCCTCGGAGGACTCCGGGAGGTAGCGGCGGACCTTGAGCACGATGTCGAAGCTCTCGACCTCGCCTGCGCCGCCACCGGCGGACTGGGTCTGCGCCTGGGCCACGGGGGCCTCGGTCTCGGTTGCTGAGTGGCTCATCAGTACTTACGCTCCATCGGCTGGTAACGGGTCACGACGACGGGCTTGGTCTCGAAGCGGATGCCCTTGACGCCCTCCATCTCCGCGGTCTCGTCACGGTAGATCATGGTGTGCGCCATGAAGTTCTCGTCGTCGCGGTCGGGGTAGTCCTCGCGGTAGTGCCCGCCGCGGGACTCCTTGCGGCCCAGGGCCGCGAGGGTCATCGCCTCGGCGATGTCCAGGAGGTAGCCCAGCTCCATGCCCTCGAGCAGGTCGAGGTTGAAGCGGCGGCCCTTGTCCTGGACGGACACGTTCTCGTAGCGCCCGCGCAGCTCCTCGATCTTGGCCAGTGCGCGGCGGATCGAGTCCTCGTCGCGGAAGACCTGCATGTCCGCGTCCATCGACTCCTGGAGCTCGGCGCGGATGTCCGCGACGCGCTCGGAGCCGGTGGCGGAGCGCAGGTTCTCGATGTGCTCCACGGTCGGCAGCTCGCCGCCCTCGGGCAGCTCCACCCAGTCCGCCTGCACGGCGTACTCGGCGGCGTAGATGCCGGCGCGGCGGCCGAACACGTTGATGTCCAGCAGCGAGTTGGTGCCCAGGCGGTTGGACCCGTGCACGGACACGCAGGCCACCTCGCCGGCGGCGTACAGGCCCGGCACGACGGTGTCGTTGTCCTGGAGGACCTCGGCCTGGATATTCGTGGGGATGCCGCCCATGAAGTAGTGGCAGGTGGGGAACACCGGCACCGGCTCCGTGTAGGGCTCGACACCCAGGTAGGTGCGGGCGAACTCGGTGATGTCCGGGAGCTTCTCGTCGATGTGCGAGGGCTCCAGGTGCGTCAGGTCGAGCAGCACGTAGTCCTTGTTGGGGCCGGCGCCGCGGCCCTGACGGACCTCCTCGGCCATGGACCGGGCCACGATGTCGCGCGGGGCGAGGTCCTTGATGGTGGGGGCGTAGCGCTCCATGAAGCGCTCGCCGTCCGCGTTGCGGAGGATGCCGCCCTCGCCGCGCGCGGCCTCGGAGAGCAGGATGCCCAGGCCGGCCAGGCCGGTCGGGTGGAACTGCACGAACTCCATGTCCTCCAGCGGCAGGCCCGCGCGGTAGGCGATGGCCATGCCGTCTCCGGTGAGCGTGTGGGCGTTCGAGGTGGTCTTGTACACCTTGCCGGCGCCGCCGGTGGCGAAGATGACCGACTTGGCCTGGAAGACGTGGATCTCGCCGGTGGCCAGCTCGTAGGAGACGACGCCGGCGGTGCGCTTCTGCTTGTAGGCGGTGCCGTCCTCGCGCACGGCGTCCTCCTCCACCAGCAGCAGGTCGAGCACGTAGAACTCGTTGAAGAACTCCACGTTGTGCTTGACGCAGTTCTGGTACAGCGTCTGGAGGATCATGTGGCCGGTGCGGTCCGCGGCGTAGCAGGCGCGGCGCACGGGCGCCTTGCCGTGGTCACGGGTGTGGCCGCCGAAGCGGCGCTGGTCGATCTTGCCCTCGGGGGTGCGGTTGAAGGGCAGGCCCATCTTCTCGAGGTCCAGCACCGCGTCGATGGCCTCCTTAGCCATGACCTCCGCGGCGTCCTGGTCCACCAGGTAGTCGCCGCCCTTGACGGTGTCGAACGTGTGCCACTCCCAGTTGTCCTCCTCGACGTTGGCGAGGGCCGCGCACATGCCGCCCTGGGCCGCGCCGGTGTGGGAACGCGTGGGGTAGATCTTGGTGAGGACGGCGGTGTGCGCGCGCTGACCGGCCTCGATGGCCGCGCGCATGCCCGCGCCGCCGGCGCCGACGATCACCACGTCGTACTTGTGCACCTGCATTCAGGTCTCTCTTTCTGGGTGTCTGTGACGCGGCGGCCGCTCGGGCCGGCCGCACCGCAGGGTGAGCGTTTCCGAGGTCAGCCGCAGAAGGCCGGGGAGCCCTCGAGCAGGGCGCCGGAGGCGTCCACCATGCAGGGATCGAAGGTGAAGATCACCAGGGTGCCGAGGATGATGATCACGGCCGTGGCGATGTACAGGATCATCGTCAGCCAGAAGCGGGCGCTGCCGCGACGGGTGTAGTCGTTGATGATCGTGCGCACGCCGTTGGCGCCGTGCAGCATGGCCAGCCACAGGAGGGCCAGGTCCCAGAACTGCCACAGCGGGTGCGCCCACTTGCCGGCCACGAAGCCGAAGTCGATGGCGTGGATGCCGTCGCCCACCAGCAGGTTGGTGGTCAGGTGCACGGCGATCAGCACGACGAGGAAGACGCCCGAGATGCGCATGAACAGCCAGGCGAGCATCTCGAAGTTGCCGCGGCCGCCGCCGTCGCGCGTGTACTTGGGGTCCAGACGGCGGCTGCGGGGCGCCGCGATGGTGGTCTCAGCGGTGGTGCTCATGGCTCAGTGACCTCCGAGTGCGAGGCTGAAGTGACGGATGGCGAAGCCCAGGGTCAGGACGACCCACAGCCCCAGCACGATCCACAGCAGGGTCTTGTGGTGCTGGGTGCCGCCCTTCCAGAAGTCGACCAGGATGATGCGCAGGCCGTTCAGGGCGTGGAAGATGATCGCCGCGACGAGGCCGGCCTCGCCGAGCGCGAAGTACCACGTCTTGTACGAGCCGATCACGGCGTTGTAGGCCTCGGGGGAGACCCGGACCAGGGCCGTGTCCAGCACGTGGACGAGCAGGTAGAAGAAGATGACGACGCCGGTGACGCGGTGGCCCACCCAGGACCACATGCCGCCGTGGCCCCGGTACAGGGTTCCGCGGCCGTTCTTGGCCGGGGCCTGCGCAGTGGCGCTAGACACGGTTGATACCTCCAGGGGGAATGCACGATCCCGGTCCTCCGCCGTGGGACGACGACGGGCAGGGGCGTGTGCGAGTGGATTCCTCCACCTAGGGTAGACCCTTCCCGCGCCTCCGTGCCCGACCGGGACCCGGGCGACCACTGTGACGCGTGCGGCGCCCCGCCGCCGTCCTGTTCGGTCTGGGCTGTGCCCCGCCTGGGACGCGTCGAGTGGTCCCCCGTCCGGACGGTTCCGTAGTCTGGCCCGGTGAGCACCGATCCGAACCTGACCGATGCCCCGCGCGAGGCCGCGCCGGGCACGGCCCTGTCCCGCTTCCACGCCGTGATCCCCGCCGGGGGCGTGGGCACCCGCCTGTGGCCCCTCTCGCGGGCCGCCGCGCCGAAGTTCCTCCACGACCTCACCGGCTCGGGCCAGACCCTGATCCGTGCCACGTGGGACCGTCTGGCGCCCCTGGCCGCGGGCATGCTCGTGGTGACCGGGGGGGCCCACCGGGAGGCGGTGTGCATGCAGCTGCCGGATCTGGCGGAGACGGATCTGGTGCTCGAGCCCTCGCCCAAGGACTCCGCGGCCGCCATCGGCCTGGCCGCGGCGATCCTCTCCCTGCGTGACCCGGACACGATCATGGGCTCGTTCGCGGCGGATCAGGTGATCTCCCCGGTGGAGGTCTTCCAGGACGCGGTGCGGCAGGCCGTCGAGACGGCGGCCACCGGCCGGATCGTGACCATCGGCATCGAGCCCACGCACGCGGCCACGGGCTTCGGCTACATCCGCCGGGGCCGCCGCCTCCGCGTGGCCGGCGCTCCGGACGCGCATGACGTCGCCGCGTTCGTGGAGAAGCCGGACCTGAAGGTCGCCCAGCAGTACGTGAAGTCCGGCCGCTACCTCTGGAACGCGGGCATGTTCGTGGCGCCCGTGGGCCTCATGCTGGCCCACCTCGAGGAGAACGAGCCCGCGCTGCACGCCGGCCTGATGCAGATCGCCCGCGCGTGGGAGACGCCGGAGCGGGACGAGGTCATGGCCCGGGTGTGGCCCGAGCTGACGAAGACCGCCATCGACTACGCCGTGGCCGAGCCCGCCGCCGCCGTCGGCGACGTGGCCGTGATCCCCGGCTCCTTCACGTGGGACGACGTGGGGGACTTCGCGGCGATCGCCCGCCTGAACCCGGTCAAGGACGCCTCCGGCATCACGGTGATCGGCGACACCCCGCGGGTGTACTCGGACGACGCGTCCGGCGTCGTGGTGACGGACACGAAGCGCGTCATCGCGCTGATCGGCATCGAGGACGTCGTCGTGGTGGACACCGAGGACGCGCTGCTGGTCACCACCACGGAGCACGCGCAGGAGGTCAAGAAGGCCGTCGAGGCGCTCAAGGCCGAGGGCGTGGACGAGGTCCTCTGACCGCGTCCCCGGCCGGGTCCGGTCCGCACCGACCGGCACCCCCGGAGTAGGGTGCTGGGCCATGACCACCTCCGACTCCGTGCTGACCGGGCCCCGTCCGACCTCCGTCCCCTCGGTGGGCCCCGTGGTGGCCGAGCTCGAGGACGAGATCGTGTCCTTCCGCCGGGACCTGCACCGGCATCCCGAACTCTCCTATGAGGAGTACCGCACCACCGACCGCATCGTGGAGCTGCTCTCCGGCTACGGGCTCTCGCCCGTGCGGATGGAGTCCACGGGCGCCTACGTGGACGTCGGGGAGGGGCCGGTGGTGCTGGCCCTGCGCGCGGACATCGACGCGCTGCCGGTCGAGGAGGAGACCGGCCTGCCCTACGTGTCCGTCAATGACGGCGTCGCGCACGCGTGCGGCCACGACATGCACACCGCCGTCATGGCGGGTGTGGCCGTCGCCCTCGGCCGCATCCTCCGCGGGGCCACCGCCGACCCCGACCTGCGCGCGGTCGGCGAGCGGGTCCACGGCACGGTCCGCGTCATCTTCCAGCCCGCGGAGGAGCGGCTGCCCGGCGGCTCCCTGGCCGTGCTGCGGCAGGGGATCCTCGACGACGTGCCCCGCATCCTGGCGGCGCACTGCGACCCCCAGGTCGACGTCGGCTCGATCGGCACCCGCATCGGCGCCATCACCTCGGCGGCGGACACCATCCGGATCACCCTCACCGGACGCGGGGGGCACACCTCGCGGCCCCACCTCACCGAGGACATGGTCTTCGCCCTGTCCCAGATCGCCGTGAACGTGCCCGCCGTGCTCTCCCGGCGGATCGACGTGCGCTCGGCCGTCTCCGTGGTGTGGGGGCAGATCGCCGCCGGCAGCGCGCCCAACGCGATCGACAACACCGGCTACCTGGCCGGGACCATGCGCTGCCTCGACGCGGACGTGTGGGAGGAGGCCGGCGCGCTGCTCGACGAGGTGGTCCGACAGGTCGCCGCGCCGTACGGCGTGCACGTGCAGCTCGAGCACGTGCGCGGCGTCCCGCCGGTGCACAACACCGAGGGCGAGACGGCGCTGATCGAGACCGCGGCGCGGCGGGAACTCGGCTCCCGGGCGATCGTCCTGACCCCGCAGTCGATGGGCGGCGAGGACTTCGCCTGGATGACCCAGAAGGTGCCCGGCTCCATGCTGCGCCTCGGCACCCGGTCCCCGGGTGGCCCCATCTACGATCTGCACCGCGGGGACTACGCGCCGGACGAGCGGGCCATCGGCGTGGGCATGCGGGTCTTCACCGCCGCCGCGCTGCAGGTGCTCACGGGCGAGGACCACCACTGACCCCGCCGCCCGCCCCCGCCGGAGGGGACGGGCCCACCGTTCGGTAGACTCGCGCTCATCCGGACGGGGCCACCCGCACGGGCCCCGTCTTTCCGCGGCCACCGGCCGCGGACCTCGCACCGTGCCTTCCGAAATGAGGACCCCATGGGCATCGCCACCCCGTCGGCCGCGCGCCGCCGTCGTCTCCTGCTCCCCGCCGCCGCGCTCGGCGTCTCCGGCCTGCTGCTGACCGCGTGCGGCGCCCCGCCGGAGCAGTCCGAGGCCTCGGACTCCGGCGCCGCCGAGAGCGAGGCCATCGCCACCGTGGACGGCGTCGGCTCGGACAACAACGACTACAAGGCCTGCATCGTCTCGGACGAGGGCGGCTTCGACGACCGCTCCTTCAACCAGTCCTCCTACGAGGGCCTCAAGGCCGCCGAGGAGGCCTACGGCATCACCACCAGCGAGGCCGAGTCGAACGAGCCCAGCGAGTACACCCCGAACGTGACCGCCATGGTCAACGGCGACTGCGACGCCGTCATCGGCGTGGGCTTCCTCCTCGGCGACGCCATGAAGCCGATCGCCGCCCAGCACTCGGACACCCACTTCTTCGGCGTGGACGTCACCGACGGCGACTTCACCGACAACTTCCAGAAGCTCACCTACGACACGGCGCAGGCGGCGTTCCTGGCCGGGTACCTGGCGGCGGGCACCACCGAGACCGGCACCGTGGCCACCTACGGAGGGGCCGAGATCCCCACCGTCACCATCTTCATGGACGGCTTCGCCCGCGGCGTGGAGCACTACAACGAGGTCAAGGACAAGGACGTCAAGGTCCTGGGCTGGGACAAGGACGCGAAGACCGGCTCGTTCACGGGCGACTTCGAGAACGTGGCCAACGGCAAGACGAACACCGCCAACTTCATCAACGAGGGCGCCGACATCGTGATGCCGGTGGCGGGCCCCGTGGGCCTGGGCACCCTGGACGCCGTCCGCGAGGCGAACCAGGGCGGCAAGGACGTCAAGGTCATCTGGCCGGACTCGGACGGCTACGAGTCCACCAAGGACGGCAACCTGATCCTCACCTCGGTGAAGAAGAACATGGGCCAGTCCGTCACCGACGTGATCGCCGCGGACCTGAAGGACGAGTTCTCGGCCGAGCCCTACGTGGGCACGCTGGAGAACAAGGGCGTCGAGCTGGCCCCGTTCCACGACTTCGAGGACACGGTGCCGCAGGAGCTCAAGGACGAGCTCAAGGACCTCGAGGCGAAGATCATCTCGGGCGAGCTGAAGGTCGGTTCGGAGTACTCCCCGGAGGCCTGACCCGCCTCGCCACCGCCGCGGGGCCGGCCCGGACCCCTCCGGACCGGCCCCGCGGCGCGCGGGCGCCCGGCCCGCCCCCGCCGCCGAGCGCGGCACCACGAGCATCGACCAGACGGAAGGCCCTCGATGAGGCTCGAACTGCGCGGGATCACCAAGCGCTTCGGCTCGTTCGCCGCGAACGAGGACGTGAACCTGACCGTGGAGTCGGGGCGGGTGCACACCCTCCTCGGCGAGAACGGCGCCGGCAAGTCCACCCTGATGAACGTCCTCTTCGGGCTCTACGAGCCCACCGAGGGGGAGATCCTCCTCGACGGCGAGCCCGTCCGGTTCTCCGGTCCCGGTGAGGCCATGCGCGCGGGCATCGGCATGGTGCACCAGCACTTCATGCTCGTGCCCGTCTTCACGGTGGCCGAGAACGTGGCCCTCGGCGACGAGCACACCCGCGCCCTGGGCGTGCTCGACCTCGAGGCCACCCGCCGGCGGATCCGGGAGATCTCCGCCCAGTACGGCTTCGACGTGGACCCGGACGCCGTCGTCGAGGACCTGCCCGTGGGCGTGCAGCAGCGCGTCGAGATCATCAAGGCCCTCGTCCGCGACGCGCGCATCCTCATCCTGGACGAGCCGACCGCCGTGCTCACCCCCCAGGAGACCGACGAGCTGCTCGGCATCATCCGGCAGCTGCGGGCGGACGGCACGGCGATCGTGTTCATCTCCCACAAGCTGCGCGAGGTCAAGGCCGTCTCGGACGACATCACCGTGCTGCGCCGCGGCCGCGTGGTCGGCACGGCGGACCCCTCCGCCGAGGCCGCCGAGCTGGCCGCCCTCATGGTGGGCCGGAGCGTCGTCCTCGAGCGGCGCAAGACGGCCCCGACCCTGGGGGAGGAGACGTTCCGCGTCGAGGACCTCTCCGTCGTCTCGCCCACGGGCCAGGTGCTGCTGGACGCCGTGTCCTTCGCCGTCCGCCAGGGCGAGGTGCTCGCCGTGGCCGGTGTGCAGGGCAACGGGCAGACCGAGCTGACCGAGGCGATCATGGGCCTGGTCAAGGCCACCGGCTCCGTCACCCTGGACGGTCGGGAGCTGATCGGCCGGTCCACCCGCCAGATCATCCGCGCCGGCGTCGGCTTCGTGCCCGAGGACCGCTCCACGGACGGGCTCGTCGGCCCGTTCTCCGTGGCGGAGAACATGGTGCTCAACCGGTACGACGTCGCCCCGGCCGGCAACGCCGTGCAGATGCGCCCCGCCGCGGTGCGGGCGCTCGCCGAGCGCCGCGTGGCCGAGTTCGACGTCCGCACCCAGGGCGTGGACCTGCCGGTCTCCTCCCTCTCGGGAGGCAACCAGCAGAAGGTCGTCATGGCCCGCGAACTCGTGGACGGGCTGCGCCTGTTCATCGCCTCGCAGCCCACGCGCGGCGTGGACGTCGGCTCGATCGAGTTCCTGCACGACCGGATCATCGCCGAGCGCGACGCCGGCACCCCCGTGCTGATCGTCTCCACCGAGCTGGACGAGGTCCTCGAGCTGGCGGACCGGATCGCCGTGATGTACCACGGGCGGATCGTCGGCATCGTGCCGGGGGACACCTCGCGCGAGACGCTCGGCCTCATGATGGCCGGCCAGACCCCCGACGACGCGGCCCTCGCCTCCGGCGCAGACGTCGCCGCGGGCACGCCCGGCACCGCCGGTGAGGCGCCCGCCGCCCACCCCACCACGGAAGGAGAGCGCCCGTGAGCACCGCCGCCCCGCAGCGCCCGGCCCCCGCGTCCGACGCGGCCGTCCGGCCCGCCCCCGCCGACTCCGCCCTGCGCCGGATCCTCTCGGGCAACGGCACGGTCACCGCCCTGGCGATCCTGCTGTCCCTGCTGATCTCCGGTCTGCTGATCATCGCCGTGGACGAGGACGTCCGCGACGCCGCCGGCTACTTCTTCGCCCGCCCGGGCGACCTGCTCTCCGCCGCCTGGGCCGCGTTCGCCGGGGCCTTCGCGGCCCTGTTCCGCGGCGCCGTCTTCAACTACCGGGCCTCGGACGCGACGGGCATGCTCTACCCGCTCACCGAGACCCTCACCGTGGCGACCCCGCTGATCATCATCTCGCTGGGCATCGCCATCGCCTTCCGGGCGGGCCTGTTCAACATCGGCGGCCAGGGCCAGTTCATCTTCGGCGCCATGTTCGCCACGTGGTTCGGCGTGCACCTGCACCTGCCGGCCGGCGTGCACCTGCTGCTCGTCGTCGTGATGGGCGTGCTCGGCGGCGTGCTGTGGGGCTCCGTCGTCGGCGTGCTCAAGGCCTGGACCGGCGCGCACGAGGTGATCCTCACGATCATGCTCAACTACGTGGCGGTGAACCTGCTCGCGTACCTGCTGAACACCCCCGTCCTGCGGGCACCCGGCACCACGAACCCGGTGTCCGCGCCGCTGGACCGCTCCGCCATGTTCCCGCGGCTGCTGGGGACCGACTTCCGGCTGCACTGGGGCTTCTTCGTCGCGCTGCTGGCCGTGCTCTTCACGTGGTGGCTGATGCAGCGCTCCACCCTCGGCTTCCGCCTGCGGGCCGTGGGCGCCAACCCGGACGCCGCCCGCACGGCCGGCATCTCCGTCAAGGGCTCCTACCTGGCCGCCATGGCGATCTCCGGCGGCCTCGCCGGCCTGGCCGGCGCCACCCACGTGGCCGGCACGGAGAGCACGCTGAACACCTCCGTGGCCGGGTCCTTCGGCTTCGACGCGATCACGGTGGCGCTGCTCGGCCGGTCCCACCCGGTGGGCGTGCTGTTCGCGGGCCTGCTCTTCGGCGCCCTGCGCGCCGGCGGCGTGACCATGCAGACCGAGACCGGGGTGCCGGTCGACATCGTCCTCGTGGTGCAGTCCGTGATCGTGCTGCTCATCGCGGCCCCGCCGCTGGTGCGCGCCATCTTCCGGCTGCCCGCCCCGGGCGCCGCGCGCGCCCGCCGCGCGGCCGACCCCGTGACCCAGCCCGCCGTGGCCGGCGCCGCGCTGACCGGCGCCGGCGGCCACGCCGCCGCCCCGTCCACGGGCGTCCAGGAGGCCGCGACCGCCGCCGTCGCGGACCCGCAGGCTCCGACCACTGCACCCACGGACACGGCCCCGACCCACCGCCCGCACGAGCAGAAGGGGGACGCCCGATGAGCGCGACCGCCGCCCGGCCCCACGCCGACGTCGTCCGCCCCGAGGCCGCCGAGCCCGCCCGGGTCGTGGTCCGGCACTGGACCACCCCGATCGCCCTGACGATCCTGACCCTGCTGGCCCTGGCCGTCTTCGCCCTCGGCGCCCCCGAGGCGGCGGCGACCTTCCGACTCTCGAACGCGTCCGACGCCGTCGTGCTCCCGGACCTGACCGCCGACCCCGTGCTGGGGGGCTGGCTGCTCGTCGGGCTCATGGCGCTGCTGACCGCGGTGGCCTGGCTGGCGACCCTGCGCTCGGGGCGCACCCCCGGCTGGGCCGCGGCCCCGTTCGCCGTCGCCTTCGTGGCCGCGTTCCTCATCTGGGTGATCGGCTCGGCGGACAACACCACCGTGTTCCTCACCGGCCTGATCGCCGGCTCGTTCGCGCTGGCCGTCCCGCTGATCTTCGGCTCGATGGCCGGCATCCTGGCCGAGCGCTCGGGCGTGGTGAACATCGCGATCGAGGGTCAGCTGCTGGCGGGCGCGTTCACGGCCGCCGTCGTCGGCACCGCCACCGGCTCGCCCTGGGCGGGCCTGGTCGCCGCCATCGTGGCCGGCGTCCTCGTGTCCTGGCTGCTCGCCGTGTTCTCGATCAAGTACCTGGTCAACCAGGTGATCGTCGGCGTCGTGCTCAACGTGCTCGTGGCCGGCCTGACGAGCTTCCTGTACTCCACCGTCCTCACGGACGGGGACACCGAGCTCAACGCGCCGCCGCACTTCCCGAACCTGCGGATCCCGGGCCTGGCGGACATCCCCGTGCTCGGGCCCATCCTGTTCGACCAGACGATCCTGGGCTACGCGATGTACCTGCTCGTGATCGCGCTGTGGTTCGCCCTGTTCCGCACCCGCTGGGGCCTGCGCGTGCGCGCCGTGGGCGAGCACCCCAAGGCCGCGGACACCGTGGGCATCGACGTGAACCGCACGCGGTACGCCGCCGTCCTGCTGGGCGGTGCGGTGGCCGGCATGGGCGGGGCGTTCTTCACGCTCGTCTCCGCGTCGTCCTTCACCAAGGAGATGACGGCGGGCCAGGGCTTCATCGCGCTCGCGGCCGTGATCTTCGGCCGCTGGAACCCGATCGGCGCGTTCTTCGCGGCGCTGCTGTTCGGCTTCGCCACCAACATGCAGTACGTCCTGGCGATCCTCGGCACCCCGGTGCCGAGCCAGTTCATGGCGATGCTCCCGTACCTCGTCACGGTGTTCGCCGTGGCCGGCCTCGTGGGCCGCTCGCGCGGCCCGGCCGCCTCGGGCGTGCCGTACGTGAAGGAGTAGCCGTGGCGGACGGGCAGCACACGACGACGGCGCCGCGCGTGGACTGGGACCGGCTGCGGGCCGCGGCCCTGGCCGCCACGGAGCACGCCTACGTGCCCTACTCGGGGTTCCGGGTGGGCGCCGCCGCGCTCACCGACGACGGCCGCCTCGTCTCGGGCTGCAACATCGAGAACGCGTCCTACGGGCTGACCCTGTGCGCCGAGTGCGCGCTGCTGGCCGACCTGCGCATGGGCGGGGGCGGCCGACTGGCCGCGTTCGTGTGCGTGGACGGCGCGGGCGTGCTCACCATGCCCTGCGGGCGGTGCCGCCAGCTGCTGTACGAGTTCCGCGCCCCCGGGCTCGTGCTGCTCACCCCGGCGGGGGAGCGGGGGATCGACGCGGTGCTGCCGGACGCCTTCGGCCCGGCCGACCTGGAGCGGGCGGACCGTCCCTGACCTGCGGCGCGCTCCCGGGCCCGCTCGCTAGAGTCGGAGGCTGACCGTCGCAGCCGTCCTCCGAGGAGAACCCCATGACCGCGCAGCCGCAGGCCGAGCCCTTCGACGCCGTCGAGGTGATCCGCACCAAGCGGGACCGGGGGACGCTGTCGCCTGAGCAGATCGACTGGGTGGTGGACGCGTACACCCGCGGCGTGGTGGCGGACGAGCAGATGTCCGCCCTGGCCATGGCGATCCTGCTCAACGGCATGGACCGCGCCGAGATCGCCCGCTGGACGGACGCGATGATCGCCTCGGGCGAGCGCATGGACTTCGGCGGGCTCACCACCCCGGACGGCCGCCCCCTGGCCACCGCGGACAAGCACTCCACCGGCGGCGTGGGGGACAAGATCACCCTACCGCTGGCCCCGCTCGTGGCCTCCTTCGGGGTGGCGGTGCCGCAGCTGTCCGGCCGCGGCCTCGGCCACACCGGCGGCACCCTGGACAAGCTCGAGGCGATCCCCGGGTGGCGGGCCGACCTCAGCAACGAGGCGATGCTGCGCCAGCTCTCCGAGGTGGGCGCCGTGATCTGCGCCGCCGGCTCGGGCCTGGCCCCGGCGGACAAGCGCCTGTACGCCCTGCGCGACGTCACCGGCACGGTGGAGGCCATCCCGCTGATCGCCTCCTCGATCATGTCCAAGAAGATCGTCGAGGGCACCGGCGCCCTCGTGCTGGACGTCAAGTGCGGCTCGGGCGCGTTCATGAAGGACGAGGCGTCCGCCCGCGAGCTGGCCCGGACCATGGTGGACCTCGGCCGGGACGCCGGGGTGGACACCTCGGCGCTGCTCACGGACATGTCCGTGCCCCTGGGCCGGACGGCCGGCAACGCCCTCGAGGTCCGCGAGTCGGTGGAGGTGCTCGCCGGCGGCGGCCCGGCCGACGTCGTGGAGCTCACCGTGGCGCTCGCCGCCGCGATGCTCGCCGGCGCCGGGGTCACGGACGTGGACCCGGCCGAGCACCTGGCCAACGGCCGGGCGATGGACGTGTGGAACCGGATGATCGAGGCCCAGGGCGGCGACCCCCGCGCGGCCCTCCCGACGGCGGCCCACACCGAGGACGTCGTCGCGGAGACGGACGGCGTCCTCACCGAGCTGGACGCGATGGCCGTGGGCCTGACCGCGTGGCGCCTCGGCGCCGGGCGGGAGCGACAGGGCCAGGCCGTCCAGGCCGCGGCCGGCGTCGAGGTGCACGTCCGCCCCGGCGAGCGCGTGGCCCGGGGTCAGAAGGTGCTGACCCTGCACACGGACACGCCGGAGCGCTTCGAGCGGGCGAGGGCCGCGCTCGCCGGCGGCTGGGCCGTCGGCGAGCTCGACGACGCCGCCGCCCGGGCCCTGCGGGAGCGCTCCGTGATCCTGGACCGGATCGGCTGACCGGATGCTCGCGTGGCTCGAGGGGGCGATCCTCCACGCCTCCGCGCAGTGGTGGGTCCTGCCGCTGACGCTGCTGCTGTGCCTGCTCGACGGCATCGTGCCGATCTTCCCGTCGGAGTCGGTGCTGGTGGCCCTCGGCGCGATCGTCCGCGACGGGCATCCGTTCTCCCTGTGGGCGCTGTGGGGGGTCGGCTTCGCGGGCGCGTTCCTGGGGGACGTGGCCGCGTACGCGATCGGCCGTGCCGTGGGCGTCGAGCGGTTCCGGTGGATGCGGCTGCGGCGGGTGCGGGCCACGGTCGAGGTCGCCCGGCACCACCTGCACAGCCACGGCGCGCTGCTGCTGTTCACCGCCCGGTTCATCCCCGGCGGACGCGTGGCCCTGAATCTCACGGCCGGCGCCACCCGCTATCCTCCGGTGCGGTTCGTGGCGCTGGACCTGCTCTCCACGGCCAGCTGGGCCGCGTACTCGATCATGATCGCGCGCCTGACCGCGGGCTGGCTGGAGAACCCGGTGCTGCAGATCGCCGTCTCCGTGACGGGTGCCGCGCTCGTGGGCCTGCTGCTGGACCGTCTGCTCAAGGCCCTGCTGCGCCGCCGGCTGGGTGCCGGGGTGAAGGGCCTCACCCTGGCCGAGCAGGAGGCCCTGCGCTGAGCGCCCTGCCGTAGAGTGACGCCCGTGACGACGACGCAGCTTCCGGACACCGCATCCCCCTCCCCGCTCGAGGTCGACCTGGCCGTCCTGCCCAAGGTCTCCCTCCACGACCACCTCGACGGCGGCCTGCGCGTGGGCACCGTCCTCGACCTGGCCCGCGAGGCCGGCGTCGAGGTCCCCGCGGACACCGTCGAGGGCCTGGCCGAGTGGATCGCCGAGCACGCCAACGGCGAGTCCCTCGAGAAGTACCTGCAGGTCTTCGCCCTGACCACCGCCGTGATGCAGACCCGCGAGCAGCTGCGCCGCGTGGCCCGCGAGTTCGTCGAGGACCTGGTCGCCGACGGCGTCGTCTACGGCGAGATCCGCTGGGCCCCCGAGCAGCACCTGGCCGGCGGGCTGACCCTGGACGAGGCCGTCGAGGCCGTGCAGGCCGGTCTGGACGAGGCGGTCGAGGCCGCCGACGCCGCGGGCCACGTGATCCGCGTGGGCCAGCTGGTCACCGCGATGCGGCACGCTGACCGGGCCCAGGAGATCGCCGAGCTGGCCGTGCGCCACCGCGAGGCCGGCGTCGTGGGCTTCGACATCGCGGGCGCCGAGGCCGGGTTCCCGCCCTCCCGCTTCGCCGACACCTTCACGTGGCTGGCCGCCCACCACCTGCCCGTCACCGTGCACGCGGGCGAGGGCGACGGCCTGGACTCCGTCCGCTCGGCCCTCGTGGACGGCCGCGCCCTGCGTCTGGGCCACGGCGTGCGCCTGGCCGAGGACATCTCGGTGGAGTACGGCGGTGTGGACGAGGACGGCGAGCAGCTGGACGAGCTGACCGGCCTCGTGGACCTGGGCGAGACCGCCGCGTGGGTGCGGGACCGGCAGATCGCCCTGGAGGTCTGCCCGTCCTCGAACCTGCAGACCGGCGCGGTGGACGCCGCGGCGGGCATCGCGGGCCATCCCATCGACCTGCTCGTGCAGCTCGGCTTCCGCGTCACCGCGAACACGGACAACCGGCTCGTCTCGGACGTGTCCCTGACCGACGAGCTCTACCTGCTCGCCGAGACCTTCGGCTACTCGCTCTCCGAGCTGCTGGACCTGCAGCTCAACGCCGCCGAGGCAGCCTTCCTGTCCGTGGAGGAGCGCGAGGACCTCGCCGAGATCCTCGTGGCCGGCTGGGGCGAGGTCATCTCCGGCGACGCCGTCGGCCCGGTCCTCGAGGAGCTGGACGACGAGGACGAGGACGACTGATCCGCCCGTGAGCGCGAGTGTGGACCGTCTGGTGGCGGTGGTCGAGGCCCTGCGCGACCACTGCCCCTGGACGGCCGCGCTCACCCACGCCGACCTCGCCGAGTACCTCGTGGAGGAGGCGTACGAGGCGGTGGCGGAGATCGAGTCCCGCGACGCCGCCGCGTGGGCCGACGTGCCCGCGCGTCGGGCCGACGGCGCGTACCCCGCCCTGGCCGCCGAGCTCGGGGACGTCCTGTTCCAGGTGGTGCTGCACGCCGCCGTCTCCCGGGCGCCGGGCGCCCCGGCGGAGACGGCCGGGTTCCGCCTGGACGACGCGGCCGACGCCCTCACCGCCAAGATGATCCGGCGCAACCCGCTCGTGCTCACCCCCGAGGGCGGCCTGCGACCGGCCGAGGAGCTCGCCGCCGTCACGCCCGAGGCCGTCGAGCTGGCCTGGGAGCGGGTCAAGGCGCAGGAGCGGGCCGCCGCGGGGCTCTCGTCCGCCGCCCCGACCCACGACGACGGCGGCACCGGCCCGGGCCTCGACGTCGGCGACATCCCGGCCCGGCTGCCGGCGCTGGCCGCCGCCGCGAAGGTGGTCGACCGCGCGGCCCGGCAGGAGCCGGACCCGCTCGCCGCGCACGTCCCGGCGCCGGCCGCCGAGGCGGGAGAGCGCCCGGCGGCGGTGTGGCCGGGCGAGGCCGCGCTCGGGGCGGAGCTGTTCGCGCTGGTGCGTCGGGCCCGGGCGGCGGGGCTGGACCCCGAACGGGCCCTGCGCACCACGGTGGCCCGGGTGCGTGCGGGGGACTGGTCGGCGCTGCGTCCGTCCGGCTGACGCGGCGCCGCGCCGGCCCGGCCGCAGCCCCGACCGCGCCCCAGCGACATCGCAGCCGGGGGGAACGGCGGTCTTGTCGCCGGCGCGCGGCCGACCGGAACCGGAGGTCCCCGCTAGGCTGAGGCCGTGTCCACGCCGCGGGCACGACTTCCGACTTCGATTGAAGGAGACCCGTCCATGGCCCTGATCGACGCCATCCACGCTCGCGAGATCCTCGACTCGCGCGGCAACCCCACCGTCGAGGTGGAGGTCCTGCTCACCGACGGCTCCCTGGGCCGCGCGGCCGTGCCCTCGGGCGCCTCCACCGGCGAGTTCGAGGCGGTCGAGCGCCGTGACGGGGACAAGAAGCGCTACGGCGGCAAGGGCGTGCTGGACGCCGTCGCCGCGGTCGAGGGCATCGCGGAGGAGCTCGAGGGCGAGTTCGCCGCGGACCAGCGCGCCGTGGACCGCGCGATGCGGGACCTGGACGGCACCCCCAACAAGGGCACGCTGGGCGCGAACGCGATCCTGGGCGTGTCGATGGCCGTCGCCGTGGCCGCCGCGCAGGCCTCCGACCTCATGCTCTACAAGTACCTGTGCGGCCCGAACGCCCACGTGCTGCCCGTGCCGATGATGAACATCCTCAACGGTGGCGCCCACGCGGACTCCAACGTGGACATCCAGGAGTTCATGATCGCCCCGATCGGCGCCCCGTCCTTCCGCGAGGCCCTGCGCTGGGGCACCGAGGTCTACCACGCCCTGAAGACCGTGCTGCAGGAGAAGGGCCTGTCCACCGGCCTGGGCGACGAGGGCGGGTTCGCCCCGTCCCTGGAGTCCAACCGGGCCGCCCTGGACCTCATCGCCGAGGCCGTGACGAAGGCCGGCTACCGCCTGGGCGAGGACATCGCGCTGGCGCTGGACGTCGCCTCCTCCGAGTTCTTCGACAAGGGCTCCTACACCTTCGAGGGCCAGCAGCGCTCCGCCGAGGAGATGGCCGCCTACTACACCGAGCTGGTGGACAACTACCCGATCGTCTCCATCGAGGACCCGCTCGACGAGGACGACTGGGACGGCTGGCAGCACCTGACGGCGCAGCTGGGCGATCGCGTCCAGCTGGTGGGCGACGACCTGTTCGTCACCAACGTGGAGCGGCTGCAGCGCGGCATCGACGAGAAGGCCGGCAACGCCCTGCTCGTGAAGGTCAACCAGATCGGCTCCCTGACCGAGACCTTCGACGCGATCGCCCTGGCCCAGCGCCACATGTTCCACTGCATGATCTCGCACCGCTCGGGCGAGACCGAGGACACGTTCATCGCGGACCTCGCGGTGGCCACCAACGCCGGCCAGATCAAGACCGGCGCCCCGGCCCGCTCGGACCGCGTGGCCAAGTACAACCAGCTGCTGCGCATCGAGGAGGACCTGGCCGACGCCGCCGTCTACGCGGGCCGCTCCGCCTTCCCGCGCTTCCGCGGCTGACCGTCCCCGACGACGACGCGCGGGCCCGCCCGGATCCTTCCGGGCGGGCCCGCGCCCGTCCCGGCGCGACCAGGATCCTGCCAGGGGCGGGCAGTAGGCTGGGAGGGTTCCCGCAGTGCGTCCGAAGGAGTCCGCGATGAGTCCGCGCCGCCCCCGCGTGCCCCGTGTCGACCCGACGACGGGCGCCCCGCGCCGGACCGCCGTCGCGGCCCCGGCGGCCCCGACGACGGCCTCCCCGAAGCCGGACGCGCCCACGCCGACCCCCGCGGCCCCCACGCCGGCGCCCGCGGCGACGGACGCCGAGGTCATCGACCTGCAGAGCGTCCAGGAGCGCCGCCAGGCCGGTCACCCCGGACACCTGGACGGGCACCCGGACGCGGACCGGGCCGACACGGCCTCCGCCGGGGACACCGCCGCCCCCGCATCCCCGTCGGCACCCCCGCGCCGCACGGCTCCGGCCCGCCCGGCCGGGCGTCGGCCCCGGCCCGCCCCCCGCGGCGCCGCATCCGCCGCCGCCACGGCCGCCCGCCGTCGGGCCCCGCTGCCGGAGCCGGTGCCGGCCCGGCAGATCACGGGCCGCTCGCTCATCGTCGTCGCCGTGCTGCTGGTGGCCGCCGTCCTGGTGGCGCCCACGCTGCGCGCGTTCCTGAACCAGCAGCTGGAGATCTCGGCCGCGCGCGAGGAGATCGCCACCATGCAGGCCCAGCGCGAGGACTACGAACGGCGGATCCAGCTGTGGGACGATCCCGCCTACGTGACCCAGCAGGCGCGCGAGCGCCTCGAGCTGGTCATGCCGGGGGAGACCCTGTACTCCGTGACGGGACGACCCTCCGAGACCGAGACCGAGACCGAGACCGACACCGAGGCCGAGGACACGCCCGCCGCCGGCGCGGACGAGGTCGTCAACACCCGCCTGCCGTGGGCCGAGGGCCTGTGGGACTCGGCCGTCCGCGCCGGGCTCGAGTGAACCCCGCGTCCCGCCCCCGCCCGCACCACCCCCGCACCCCCGAGGACACCATGACCGTCAGCCCCCGCCCCGCCCAGGACCGCACCGTCACCGAGAAGGACCTGGACACCCTGTCCCGCCAGCTCGGCCGCCCGGTCCGGGACGTCGTGGAGATCGGCGCCCGCTGCGTGTGCGGCAACCCCCTCGTGGCCACCACCGCGCCGCGCCTCTCCAACGGCATCCCGTTCCCCACGACCTTCTACCTGACGCACCCCGTGCTGACGGCGGCGGTCTCGCGCGTGGAGGCGGACGGGGAGATGGCGCGCATGAACGACCGCCTCGCCCAGGACCCCGCGCTCGCGGCCGCGCACCGCGCGGCGCACGAGGCCTACATCGCCGAGCGGGACCGGGTCGGGGCCGAGGCCGGCACGGGGCCCGTCCCGGAGATCGCCGGGGTCTCGGCCGGCGGCATGCCCGAGCGCGTGAAGTGCCTGCACGCCCTCGTGGGCCACGCGCTCGCGGCCGGGCCGGGGGTGAACCCGCTCGGGGACGAGGCGATCGCCCTGGTGGCCCCGTGGTGGACGCCCGAGGTCTGCGCGTGCGAGGGCGCGTGGGACGAGGCCGCGGCGGTGCCCACGAAGGACCTCTCCCGGCACGTGAAGCACCTCGAGCGCGTCGCCGCGCTGAAGGAGGTGACGGTGGCCGGCGTGGACTGCGGCACGAACTCCATCCGCCTGCTGATCTCCCGGCCGGCCGGGACGGACGAGACCACCGGCGCCGGGGCCGACCCGACGGCGCCGCTGGCCGACGTCGTGCGCGAGATGCGCGTGGTGCGCCTGGGCGAGGGCGTGGACGCCACCGGCGCGTTCTCCGACGCCGCGCTGGAGCGCACCTTCGCGGCGGTGGACGAGTACGCCCGCCTGGTCCAGCGCCACCACGCCGGCCGGGTCCGGTTCGTGGCCACCTCCGCCAGCCGGGACGTCTCCAACCGGGCCGCGTTCGTCGACGGCGTCCGGGAGCGGCTCGGCGTCGAGCCGGAGGTCGTCTCGGGCGCCGAGGAGGCCGCCCTGTCCTTCGCGGGCGCCGTCTCCGCCGTCGAGACCGCGGACCTGGGCCCGGAGGACCTCGTGCTCGTCGTGGACCTCGGCGGCGGCTCCACCGAGCTGGTCGTCGGCACGCCCGCGGGCGAGGTCGTGGGCGCGGTCAGCCTGGACATGGGCTGCGTGCGGTTCACCGAGCGTCATCTGCGCTCCGACCCCCCGACGTCGGACGAGGTCGCCGCGGCCCGCGCGGACGCCCGCCGCCTCCTCGACGACGCCGCCGCCCGCCTGCCGCTGGAACGCGTGGCCCGCGTGGTCGGCGTGGCCGGCTCGGTGACCACCGTGACCGCCGAGGCCCTCGGGCTCAGCACGTACGAGCCCGAGGCCATCCACGGCGCGCGTCTGCCGATCGCGGAGTTCCGCGCGGCGGCGGAGGGCCTCGTGGCCGCGACCCGGGCCGAGCGCTCCGAGCGGGGGTTCATGCACCCGGGACGGGTGGACGTGATCGGCGCGGGCGCGCTGCTGTGGAGCACCGTCCTGGAGCGGGTGGCCGAGGTCGCGGGCGTCACCGAGGCCTGGGCGAGCGAGCACGACATCCTGGACGGGATCGTGCTCTCGCTGCGGTCCTGACCACGACGGCGGAGAGTGGAGGGGCCGGGCCCGTGCGTGCGTAGACTGGCGGTATGTCTCTCACTCCTGAACTGTCTCCCAAGCCGCGCCTGCTGATCGTCGGCGGCGGCTACGCCGGGTTCCATGTCGCCCGCGAGCTGCAGAAGAAGGTCGCCGAGCGCGGCGGCGTCGTGACCGTCGTCGACCCCCGCCCGTACATGACGTACTACCCGTTCCTGCCCGAGGTCGTGGGCGGCCACATCGAGGGCCGCCACGTGAACGTGGACCTGCAGACGCACCTCAAGGACGCCGAGGTCGTCCGCGGCGCCGTCGTGTCCGTGGACCACGCCGGCCGCACCGCCGTGGTGCGCGGCGAGGGCGGCGACGAGTTCGAGATCCCGTACCAGGACATCGTGATGACCGCGGGCGCCGTGACCCGCGTGTTCCCGATCCCGGGTCTGGGCGAGCAGGGCATCGGTCTGCGCTCGGTCGAGGAGGCCGTCCAGCTGCGCAACCAGATCCTGGAGCGCCTGGACGCCGGTTCCCTGATGACGGACGCCGAGGAGCGCAAGCGTGCCCTGACCTTCGTGGTGGTGGGCGGCGGCTTCGCCGGGATCGAGGCCATCGCGGAGATGGAGAACCTCATCCGCAACGCCGTGGAGCGCAACGAGCGCCTCTCCCAGTCGGAGATCCGGATCGTCCTCGTCGAGGCCGTGGGCCGCATCATGCCCGAGGTCTCCGAGGAGCAGGCCCAGGGCGTGGTGGAGCATCTGAAGTCCCGCGGCGTCGAGGTCCTGCTGAACACCTCGCTGGGCGACGCCACGGACGGCGTCATGAAGCTCGTGGCCATGCCCTCCAAGGAGGAGGCGGAGACCTTCGCGGCGGACACCCTCGTGTGGTGCGCCGGCGTGGTGGCCAACTCCGTGGTCAAGAGCACCGACTTCCCGGTGGACGACCGCGGCCGCGTGGAGGCCACCCCCACCCTGCAGATCAAGGACGGCGAGGCCGGCGCGCTCGAGGGTGCGTGGGCCTGCGGCGACGTCTCCGCCGTGCCGGACCTGACCGGGGCCGGCCCGGGCGGCTTCTGCGTCCCGAACGCCCAGCACGCCATCCGTCAGGCCAAGCGTCTGGCCGCCAACTACATGGCCGTGCGCCACGGCGAGGGCGAGGTGCAGGAGTACGTGCACAAGTCCCTGGGCACCGTGGCGGGGCTGGGCTTCGGCCGCGGCGTGGGCAACCCGCTGGGCACCAAGATCGCCGGCATCCCGGCGTTCCTGGCCCACCGCGGCTACCACGGCTACGCGATGCCCACCCTGGAGCGGAAGTTCCGCATCCTGTCCGGCTGGGTCGCCGAGACCCTGTTCGGCCGTGACTCCACCTCGGTGGCGGGCCTGGACACCCCGTTCAACCCGTTCCGCCGCGCCGCGGGCGTCGAGCTCGAGCCCGGCCGCTTCGAGCGGCAGCGGGCCCTCGAGTCCTCGAAGGGCTGATCCCGCAGCCAGCGGGCCGCCGGCCCCGTCCGAGCGCATCGGGCGGGGCCGGCGTCGTCCGCACCCGGGCCCGCGTCCACGGGCCCGCCACGCCCCCGTGGCCCAACTGGCAGAGGCGGCCGACTTAAAATCGGCGTGTTGCGGGTTCGAGTCCCGCCGGGGGCACCACGCGTCTCCCCGCGCGCCTCGCTTCTGCGCCCACCGTGAACAGCCGGTGAACCGGCGCGGATCCACGCTCCGACCCCGCGCGCGGACACAGACCTCCCGATAGGATCGTGCTGAACCCCGGGGCACGAACGCGGCTCACTGCGGCGGCGTGCGACCGGGCCGACTCGACCCGAAGGAGTGAGCCGTGGCGAATCCGGTCATGAACTCTCAGAACTTCCAGCAGCAGATGCAGGGCGGCGGACAGGCGCAGCCCGGTTGGTACCAGGGCGGGCAGCAGTCCGCGCAGTCCCCGTACGGCCAGCAGCAGAGCCCGTACGGCCAGGCCCAGGCGTTCGGCGCCGGCCAGGCGGCCCAGCAGTACGCGCACCAGCAGTCCATGGAGGACGCCTTCCGCGCGCCCTCCGCCGGCCCGGAGCAGACCGGCCGGATGACCTTCAACGACGTCGTCGGCAAGACCGGCCTGATGCTCGTGCTCGTCGTGGTGGCGGGCGCCGTGGGCTGGTTCTCGCCGGGCCTGATGATCATCGGCGCGATCGCCGGCCTCGTGCTGGGCCTGGTCAACGCGTTCAAGCGCGAGCCCTCGCCCGTGCTGATCATGGCCTACGCCGTGGCGCAGGGCCTGTTCCTGGGCGGCATCTCGGCGTTCTTCGAGGGCGCCTACCCGGGCATCGTGGTGCAGGCCGTGCTCGGCACCTTCTCCGTGTTCGCGGTGATGCTGGCGCTCTACACCTCGGGCAAGTTCCGCCCGACCCCGCGCATGACGAAGATCGTCATGGGCGCCATGATCGGCTACCTCGTCTTCATGCTCGTCAACCTGGTCCTCACCTGGACCGGCATCGGCAACATGCGTGAGGGCGGCCTGGGCCTGATCATCGGCGCGATCGCCGTGCTGCTCGCCGCGTACTCGCTGACGATGGACTTCGAGATGGCCGCCGTGGGCGTGAAGAACGGCGCCCCGCAGAAGTACTCCTGGTCCGTGGCCTTCGGCCTGACCGTGACCCTGATCTGGCTGTACATCGAGATCCTGCGCATCGTCGCCATCCTGCGCGGCAACGACTGACCGGCGCCCCGTCCCCGCACGGAGACCCGCACCGCCGCCCCGGTCCTGCACAGGGCCGGGGCGGTCTGCGTCCGCGAGGGCGTAGATTGAGGGGGTCCCTCGCCGCCACTCAGGAGGTCCCGTGACCGAGACCAGCGACCTGCCCGCCTTCGGGGCTCCGGACGCCACCGGCACCCAGCACCGCCTGCACCGCGGGTCCGCGGAGGCCGTCGTCGTCGGCCTGGCCGGTGCCCTGCGCAGGTACCGCGTGGGCGGCGTGGACCTGACCGAGCCGTACGGCCAGGACGTGGTCCCGCCCGCCGCCAACGGCATCCAGATGAGCCCGTGGCCGAACCGCGTCGCCGGCGCCCGCTGGATCCTGGACGGCGTCGAGCAGCGCCTGGACGTCACCGAACCCGCGCGCGGCCACGCCAGCCACGGCCTGCTGCGCAACACCCACTTCGTCACCGAGACGTTCTCCGCCCACGCGGTGACCCTGCGCGGTGAGATCCACCCCCAGCACGGCTGGCCGTTCCGGCTCACCCACCGCGTCACGTACGAGCTCGAGGCGGACGGCGGCCTCACCGTCACCGCCGAGGTGCAGAACCACACGGACGCCACCGTGCCCGTGGCGGTCGGCTCCCACCCGTTCCTGCGCATCGGGGACGTCCCGACGGCGGAGCTGAGCCTGCGCGTGCCCGCGGACGCCTGGATCCGCACGGGGGAGGACCTCATCCCCGTGGAGACCCTGCCGGTGGACGGCACCGAGCTGGACTTCCGCCGCGGCCGGGCCGTGGGCGAGGCCGCCCTGGACGTGTGCCTCACCGGCCTGACCCCGGACGCCGACGGCCGGCACCGCCAGACCCTGCTCGCCGCGGACGGCCGCGCCGTGACTCTGTGGTCCGACCACGCGTTCGCCTACACCCACGTCTTCGTCACGGACCGGCTTCCCGGCCGTGACACGGCGCTCGCGGTGGAGCCGCTCACCGCTCCCGCGGACGCCCTGAACTCGGGGGAGGGCCTGCACCGGCTCGCCCCGCACGCCCGCTGGAGCGTCCAGTGGGGTCTGACCCCCCATGTCCCCGACCACCCACACGAGGAGGATCGCGCGTGAGCTCGACCCTGGCGGCCCAGACCAAGATCGACAAGGACGTGCCCTACGGGCTGACGGTGGCCGCGGCCTGGTCCTGGCGGCTGGTGGCCGTCGTCATCGGCATCGGCGTCGTGGTGTACCTGCTGGGCTTCGTGAGCCTCGTGGTGATCCCGATCCTCGTGGCCGCGCTGCTGGCCACCCTGCTGGCCCCGGTGTTCCAGGCGATGCGGCGCATCAAGGTGCCGGGCGTCGCGGCCGCCCTACTGTGCGTGCTGCTGTTGGTCGTCGTCGTGGTGGGCCTCATGGGGCTCGCCGGTCAGCAGATCGTCCAGGGCTTCGCCGAACTGGGCGGCCAGCTGGGCCAGGCCGTCGACGACGCGATCGCCTGGCTGGCCGGCGTGGGCGTGGAGATCCCCCGGTCCGGTGCCGGGCTGGAGGGCCTGTGGCAGACGCTGCGGGACAACTCCGCCACGGTCATGAACAGCGCCGTCTCGTTCGGCTCCACGGCCGTCAACATCGGTGCGGGCCTGTTCATCGCCCTGTTCTCCCTGATCTTCTTCCTCTACGACGGCGACCGCATCTGGCGCTTCCTGCTGATCTTCGTGCCGAAGGCGCACCGGGCCACCGTGGGCCGCGCGGGCCGCTCGGGCTGGCAGTCGCTCGGCTCCTACGTGCGGGTCCAGATCTTCGTGGCGTTCATCGACGCCGTCGGCATCGGCATCGGTGCCCTGATCCTGGGCGTGCCGCTGGCCATCCCGTTGGCCGTGCTCGTGTTCCTGGCCTCGTTCATCCCGATGATCGGCGCCACCCTGACCGGCGCGATGGCGGTGCTCCTGGCCTTGATGTCCAACGGCCTGGTCAACGCGCTGCTCATGCTGGGCGTGGTGCTGCTCGTGCAGCAGATCGAGTCGAACGTCCTGCAGCCGCTCGTGATGGGCAAGGCCGTCGCGCTGCACCCGCTGGCCGTGTTCCTGGCCGTCGCCGCCGGCTCCACCGTCCTCGGTCTGGCGGGCGCCGTGTTCGCCGTGCCGGTGCTGGCCTTCGTGAACAGCTTCGTCCGCGCCCTCACCGCCGACACCCCCGAGGAGCTCACGGAGCGGACGGGCCACGCCCTCGAACCGGGCGGCGCGGAGGACGAGACGGCCGGCTCCCACCGGTACCGCCCCTCGGCGCACGACGACGCCGCCCTCGCCTCCGAGGCCGACGCGGGCACCCGGCACGGGGACGACGCCTGATGGGCGCGGCGCAGGCCACGGACACCCCGGACCGGACCGTCCCGACGCCGTCGCCCCGGTGGGTGCGGCCCGCCGGCGGCCCGCCGGCCCCGACGGCGCTGCCCGTCACCCTCGAGGAGATCGAGCGGGCGCGCGAGACGCTGCGCGGGATCGCCGAGCTCTCCCCGCTGCAGCACTCCCGGGCGCTCTCCCGGGCCGTGGGCACGGACGTGCACCTGAAGTGCGAGAACCTGCAGCGGGCCGGCTCGTTCAAGGTCCGCGGCGCCTACGTGCGGATGGCGCAGCTGAGCGAGGAGGAACGCGGCCGTGGCGTCGTGGCCGCCTCGGCCGGCAACCACGCCCAGGGGGTCGCCCTCGCGGCCGCCAAGCTCGGCATCCGCGCCCGCATCTTCATGCCGCACGGTGTCGCCCTGCCCAAGCTTCAGGCCACCCGGGACCACGGCGCCGAGGTCGTCCTGCACGGCTCCACCGTGGACGAGTCCCTCGCCGAGGCGCAGCGGTGGGCCACGGAGACCGGTGCCGTGTTCATCCCGCCGTTCGACGACCCGGCCGTGATCGCGGGGCAGGGCACCGTCGGCCTCGAGATCCTCGACGTGCTGCCGGACGTGGACACCGTGATCATGGGCATCGGCGGCGGGGGGCTCATCGCCGGCACGGCCGTGGCCCTCAAGGAGGCCGCCCGGCGTCGTGGGCGCACGGTGCGCGTCATCGGCGTGCAGGCGGCCACCGCCGCCGCGTTCCCCGGCTCCCTCGAGGGGGGCCGCGTCCAGGTGCTGGAGAGCGTGTCCACCATCGCGGACGGCATCGCCGTCGGCAGGCCCGGGGCCCTGCCGCTGCGGATCGCCGCCGAGCTGGTGGACGCCGTCGTGACCGTCACGGACGACGAGATCGCCGCGGCCCTCGTCCACCTCCTCGAGCGCTCCAAGCTCGTGGTGGAGCCGGCGGGCGCCGTCGGGGTGGCCGCCCTGCTGGCGGGCCGCACGGCGGACCTGGGCTTCGAGTTCGGCACCACCGCCGTGATCCTCTCCGGCGGGAACATCGATCCGATGCTCATGCTGAAGTCCATCCAGGCCGGACTGTCGGCCGCGGGGCGCTATATGACCGTGCGCATCCCGCTGCGGGACCGCCCGGGCGAGCTGGCCACGATCTCACGGATCATCGCGGACACGGACGCCAACGTGGTGCGCGTGGACCACACCCGCGTCGGCCCGGAGCTGTCCATGGGCGGCGTGCACATCACGATCGACATGGAGACCCGCGGCACCGAGCACTCCGCCCAGGTGCTGGAGGCGTTGCGCGCTGCCGGCTACAGCCCGGCCCCGCTGCCCTGACCGGGCCGGCTCAGGCCGCGGAGCCGGCGGCGGCCGCGGTGACGGTGCCACAGGTCCCGCCCACCGCGCGGCGCACGGCCTGGACCAGGAGGTCCTCGCGCGTCAGCGCCTCGATGCGGCGGACCATCTCGCGGCGGTCGTAGCGCTCGTGGGCGCCCGGCAGCAGGCGTCGGGCGAGGTTGAGATGCTGCAGCACACCGAGCAGGAGCACGTCCTCGTCGCAGGGCTCGGCCTCGTCGAGGACCACGGCGGTCAGGTGCGCCAGCAGCTCGGTGCGCGCGGTGCCCCGGGGGACGTGCCGGGTGGCCAGGAAGGCCTTGCGCTCGGTGAGGCAGCCGGTCTCGGTCAGATGGGCGACGACGGCCTTGCGCAGATCCGGCTTGCCGGCCGCCACAGTGGACACGAGCGGTCGGCCGGCCAGGGCGTCGACCTGTCCGAGGGAGGAGTCCAGGACGGGGTCGCCGGTGGTGCCGGCCGCGGTCACGAGCACGCGGGCCCGGTCCACGGGGACGTCCTCGAGCGTCACGATCCCGGCGGAGCGGTGGTCGGCCAGCGCGGCGGCCGCGAGGGCCACGCGATGGTGGGAGGGGCTCTCGGAGCGCCCGTCCTCGCGGGTGAGCAGCAGGTGCGCCTTCTCGACGGTCAGCATGGGGCCAGAGTAGCAACGGGGGCGCGGTGGGGCCCGGGACGGACGACGGCCGCGGTCCCCTCGAGGGGACCGCGGCCGTCGTCGGGGCCGGGGAGGGTCAGCCGGAGTAGGGCTGGACGTCCTTGACCTCGACCTTGATGTCCTTGCCGTTCGGGGCAGTGTAGGAGACCTTGTCGCCCTTCTTGGCACCGTTGATGGCCTCGCCGAGCGGGGAGCGCTCGGAGTAGACCTCGAGCGACTCGTCGTCCGCGGCGATCTCGCGGTTGCCGAAGAGGAACGTCATCTCGTCGCCGGCGACGACGGCGGTCACCACGGTGCCCGGGTGCACGGCGCCGTCGTTCTCGGCGGCCTCGCCGACGCGGGCGGTCTCGAGCAGGTGCTTCAGCTCGGCGATGCGGCCCTCGTTCTTGGACTGCTCCTCGCGGGCGGCGTGGTAGCCGCCGTTCTCCTTGAGGTCGCCCTCATCGCGGGCGGCCTCGATGCGCTCGATGATCTCCTGGCGGCCGGGGCCGGAGATGTACTCGAGCTCCTTGGAGAGGCGGTCGTACGCCTCCTGGGTCAGCCACGGGGCGTCGGACTGGCTGGTGGTCATGCTCTGTTCCGCCTTTCTGTCTCGGGTGATGCGGAGTCCGGGGCGCGGCGCACCGGGTCCGGTGCGCGATCCGCGTCCGGCGGACGCGCCCGCATGCGAAAGACCCCGCCGATCAGGAGGACGCGCGTGACCCGAGGGCTCCGTGCGACGCCTGCCTGACTCACCGGCGGGGCGGGAATGCTCCGACGAGTCTATCCGGGCGGCGTGCGTCACACCAAAGGCGGCCGCTACGCCGAGGGCGGAGCGGGCCGGGAGGGCTCAGACCTTGCGGCAGGTCTCGACGACGCCGGAGTCGCCCCGCACCACGGTGCGCACGTCCACGGTGTAGCGCTGCTGCGCGTCCGAGGGGGAGTCCCGCCGGTCGGCCGGCAGGGTCTCCAGGCGGACGGTGCGGAAGCCGACGGGGGCGGCGTGGGAGTCGGTGACGAGCACATCGCACTCGGCCTGCACGCCCTCCGGGACGGAGGCCTGGAAGGTGACGGTCGCGTGGCCGTCGTCCTCGATGGTGAAGCCGACGTCCTTGTACTCGATGGCGCCCACGGACATGTTCAGGCCGATCCACACGGACAGCAGCACGGCCACGACCAGCCCGAGCCCGCCGAGGCCCGCCCACAGCCGACGACGGCCCGGACGCGTGTGGTCCGTGCCGTACCGGTTGGCTAATGTGGGGTCCTGCGCGCGGACCGCGGGGGCGTGGTGAGACATCCCCTCCACCCTAGCCGCTGCCCGCCGCCGGAGGCCGATGACGACGTCGGCCTGGACCCCTCACGCCGCCGCCCCCGCGGCGGCTCCGCCATCCGGACAGGAGTGTGCGATCCCCGTGACCGATCAGACCCCCCAGGCCCAGCCGGCCGCAGGCACCGCCCTGCCGCCCTCCACCGGGCTGCGTCTCATGGCGGTGCACGCCCACCCGGACGACGAGTCCTCGAAGGGGGCCGGCACGATGGCCGCCTACGCGGCGGCCGGGGCCGAGGTCATGGTCGTCACGTGCACCGGCGGCGAGGCCGGCACCCTGCTCAACCCGTCGTTCGGGGACACCACCCGGGCGGACCGGGACATCGCGGCCGTGCGCCGCGAGGAGATGGCCGAGGCCGCGGGCATCCTCGGCATCCGGCACGCCTGGCTCGGCTTCCTCGACTCGGGCCTGCCCGAGGGGGATCCGCTGCCCGCCCTCCCGGCGAACTGCTTCGCCGAGGTCCCGCTCCAGGATGCGGCGACCCCGCTGATCTCGCTCGTGCGCCGGTTCCGCCCGCACGTGCTCATCTCCTACGACGAGGTCGGCGGCTACCCGCACCCGGACCACCTGCAGGCCCACGCCGTGACGATGGAGGCCTACCGGGCCGCGGGCCTCGCGGACGAGTACCCCGAGGCCGGGCCCGCGTGGGAGGTCTCGAAGGTCTACTACGACTGCGGCTTCAACCCGCGGAAGTTCCGCACGATGGCCGCGGTGGCCGAGGCCGACGGCGAGGACGTGCCGTTCGCCCGACGCCTGATGATGTTCGACGCGATGGACGCGATGCGCGAGGTGCTGCGCCGCCGCGAAGCCGGGGAGGACGTGCCCGACCCGGAGGTCATCCCGCCGTGGGTCACCGCGGACCACGACGTCACCACCCAGGTGGACGTCACCGGCTTCCTCGACGAGCGCGACGCCGCCCTGCGGGCGCACCGCACGCAGATCGACCCCGACGGCATGTTCTTCGACGCCCCCCACGACCTGCAGCGGCGCGCCTGGCCGTGGGAGGACTTCGCGCTGATCGACTCGCGCGTGCCCTCCGAGCTGCCGGAGCACGACCTCTTCGCCGGCCTGCGCTGAGTCGCCCCGGCTCGGGCCGTGCGGCCGGGGCCGGTAGAGTGGGGCGGCGTGACACCCCTGTCTGGCCTTCCCCTCGTCCTCACCGCGCTCGCGGCCGCGAGCCCCGCGCCGGTGCCCGCCGTCCCGGAGCCGACGCTGCGCCCCGGGCTCGAGGAGGCGGAGGTCACCCCCGGCATCGAGGGGTTCCTGTTCACCGCGCTCATGGTGGTCATGGCGATCATCGTCCTCCGCGTCATGGTCCGCTCGGTGCGCCGCGTCCAGCAGCGTTCCCCGGAGGCCGAGGCCATGCTCGTGGAGCGCCATCAACAGCACCTGCCGGACGAGGTCCGCGCGGGCGGCGAGCACCTGGACGCGGACTCCGAGGACCGACTGCGCCGCCTGCAGGAGAAGTACCCCGGCTACCTCCAGGCGCCGGCCCCGGAACCCCAGGCCCCGGACACCGGACGCGACTGACCGTCGTCGGGCCCGTGCACGCCCGAGACTCGACGCCGGAGACTCCACGCCCGCAGACGCGCCGCTACGGCATGACCGTAGCGGCGCGTCTGCGGGCCTCGGCGCTGCCCGGCGGGGCGCAGACCCCCGTCCCCGCCACGCTCAGGCGACGACGAGCACCGCCCGGTAGATGGCGACGGCGTGGCACACGAAGCCGGCCACCGTGAAGGCGTGGAACAGCTCGTGGAAGCCGAACCACTCGCGGTGGATCGTGGGGGCCTGCAGCGCGTAGAAGACCGCGCCCGTGATGTACGCGACCCCTCCGGCCACGATCAGCCACCCCGCCGCCGCATCCGCGGCGAAGAAGTCGCCCAGGTAGAGCAGCGCCGCCAGCCCGAGGGCCACGTACACCGGCGTGTAGAGCCAGCGCGGCGCGTCCGTCCACAGCACCCGGAACGCGACGCCGGCCACGGCCCCCACCCACACCAGGGTGAGCAGCACCCGCGCCCGGTCCGGAGCCAGCAGGGCCAGGGAGAGCGGCGTGTAGGTGCCGGCGATGACCAGCATGATGTTCGTGTGGTCCAACCGCTTGAGGACACGGGAGACCACCTCGTTCCACTGCACCAGGTGGTACGTCGCCGAGACCGCGAACAGCAGCAGGCCCGTCACGGTGTAGACCGCGCTGGCCCACCGCAGCGTCGCGGTCGGCGCGAGCACGATGAGCACGATGCCGGCCGCCAGCGTCAGCGGCGCCATGACCGCGTGGATCCAACCGCGCAGTCGGGGCTTGTACAGCGGATGGTCGGGGTCGCGGATGCGCTCGATGCGCCAGCGCAGGCGACGGGCGGCGTCGGTCTCGCGGAGGGGTGTCACAGGGTCCATGCCTCCATTGTCGTCGGTCGGCCCGGGGCCGGGGCACGGGATGGTCGCTGTGTGCCGCGCGCGTATCCTGGAGGCTCGCAGGACCGTCCGAGAGGGGAGCGCGCCGTGGGTCGACCCGAGGCCTTCTACCGCCTGTACGAGCGGCGGCTGACGCGTGGCCTGGACCCGGAGCGCCTGCCTCGGCACATCGGCGTGCTGGTGGACGGCAACCGTCGCTGGGCCCGCGCGTTCGGGGCGTCCACGCAGCAGGGTCACCAGGCCGGCGCCGAGCGCATCCTCGACTTCATCGGCTGGTGCGACGAGGCCGGCATCCCCGTGGTCACGCTCTACATGCTCTCCACCGAGAACCTGCGGCGCCCGGCGGAGGAGCTCGCCCCGCTCCTGGAGATCATCCAGACGACGGCGGAGCGCCTCGCCCAGCCGGCCGAGGGCCGCGCCCCCGTCTGCGTGCAGCCGGTCGGCGCGGTGGACCTGCTCCCCGAGCCCATGGCGCGACGGCTCGCCGAGGTGGCCGAACAGACCAAGGACCACGACGGCGTGCACGTGAACGTGGCCGTGGGCTACGGGGGCCGCCAGGAGATCCTCGACGCCGTGCGCGAGCTGCTGCGGGACGAGCACGCCCTGGGCCACAGCGCGGCGGAGGTGGCCGAGTCCGTCACCGTCGAGCAGATCGCGGACCGGCTCTACACGCGCGGCCAGCCGGACCCGGACCTGGTCATCCGCACGTCCGGGGAGCAGCGGCTCTCCGGGTTCCTGCTCTGGCAGTCCGCCTACTCGGAGTTCTACTTCTGCGAGGCCATGTGGCCCGCGTTCCGCAAGGTCGACTTCCTGCGTGCCCTGCGCGACTACGGCAGCCGTCAGCGCCGGTTCGGCACCTGACGGTCGGCGCGGCCCCACCACAGGCCCAGCAGCACCCCGACGACGGCCCCGGCCAGGTGGCCGGTCCACGAGATGCCGGGTGCCGGCAGCAGGCCGATCAGGCTCGAGCCCAGGTGCGTGAGGGCAACGAGCACGGAGACGACGACCGCCCCGATCCGCCGCACCGCGACCCCGTAGACGATCAGGAACGCGATCAGCGCGTACACGATCCCGGAGGCGCCGATGTGCACGCCCGGGGTGCCGATCACCCAGGTCAGCAGGCCCGAGCCCAGCCAGGCGCAGACGAGCAGGGCCACCGGCCGGCGCGAGACCAGGGCGGCCAGCGGACCGAGGACGAGCAGCGCCGTCGTGTTGCCGATCAAGTGGGCCCAGCCGGCATGCAGCACGGGGGAGAACAGGACCCCGTCGAGGCCGGCGAGGCGCCGCGGGATCAGGCCCACGCCGGGGATGATCACCCGGCCGAGGAAGATCAGCACGAACTGCGCGACCCACATGGCCGCGATCAGCACGGCGGTGGGCGCGACGGCGCCCAGCAGGCGGCCGCCGGCGCGCTCGGCCAGGGTCGGGGCGGGGGCCGGGCTGCCCGGCAGATCGGGCAGGCCGGGGGACGGGCGGTGCATGCTCAAGGGCCCTCCTGGGGACGGGGAGCGGGCGGCCGTCGGGACGTCGGCGGCGCGTCTCCAGTGTAGGGAGCGCGGGACGTCGGGGCCGTGGCGGGGCCCGGACGGACCGTCACCGCGACTTCATCCCGGGTTCACCGTGCCGGGCCCCGGCGGACGACGCCGCTTCCTAGCGTGGCCCGTGGGCGGACCCCCGCCCGCATGGTTCACCGGCACAGGAGGCAGACATGGTGGCAGAGCTCGTGGAGCACGTGCAGACCCGGGAGGAGCCGTCGAGCCGGCCGGGCCAGGCGCGTGCCGAGGCGGGGCCGGCGGAGGCGACCGGCCTGCGGACCTACGTGGTGGACACGTCCGTGCTGCTCTCGGACCCGCGCGCCCTGCTGCACTTCGCCGAGCACGAGGTGGTCCTGCCGCTCGTGGTGGTCTCGGAGCTCGAGGCCAAGCGCGCCGACCCCGACCTCGGCTACGACGCGCGCACGGCCCTCCGCCTGCTCGACGACCTGCGCGGCCGCCACGGCGCGCTGGACCAGCCCGTGCCGATCACCCCCGAGGGCGGCACGCTGCGGATCGAACTGAACCACGTGTCCGTGGACGTGCTGCCCCTGGGCATCCGCGGCACGGACAACGACTCCCGCATCCTCGCCGTCGCGAAGGCGCTCGCGGACGAGGGCGCCACGGTCACGGTCGTGTCCAAGGACCTGCCGATGCGCGTGAAGGCGGCGGCCATGGGCCTCGCCGCGGACGAGTACCGCCACGAGCTCGTGCGTGACTCGGGCTGGCGCGGCACCGTCTCCCTCAGCGTGGCGCAGGAGCGGCTGGACGCCCTCTACGACGACGGCGAGGTCGACCTGGCCGGCGTCCCGCTGGGGACCCTGACCGGCACGGGCGTCGAGACCGGGCCGGAGGAGGCCCCGGCCGAGGCGAACCGCCTGCCGGTCAACACGGGGCTGGTGCTCACCGCGCCCCGGGGCTCCGCCCTGGCCCGGGTCGGCGAGGGCGGCCGAGCCTGCCTGGTGCGCGGGGACCGCGACGTGTTCGGCCTGCATGGCCGCTCCGCCGAGCAGCGGCTGGCCATCGAGCTGCTGACGGAGCCGAGCGTGGGCATCGTCTCCCTCGGCGGCCGCGCGGGCACCGGCAAGTCCGCGCTGGCGCTGTGCGCGGGCCTCGACGCCGTGATGGAGCGCCGCGAGCACCGCAGGGTGGTCGTGTTCCGCCCGCTGTACGCCGTCGGCGGCCAGGACCTCGGCTACCTGCCCGGCTCCGAGGGCGACAAGATGGGTCCGTGGGCGCAGGCCGTGTTCGACACCCTGGGCGCGCTGGTCTCCCCGTCCGTGGTGGACGAGGTGGTGGACCGCGGGATGCTGGAGATCCTGCCGCTGACGCACATCCGCGGCCGTTCGCTGCACGATGCGTGGGTGATCGTGGACGAGGCGCAGTCGCTCGAGCGGAACGTTCTGCTCACGGTGCTGAGCCGGATGGGCCGCAACTCGAAGGTGGTGCTGACCCACGACGTCGCCCAGCGAGACAACCTGCGCGTGGGCCGGCACGACGGCATCGCGGCCGTGGTGGAGCGCCTCAAGGGCCACCCGCTGTTCGGGCATGTGACGCTGACCCGTTCCGAGCGCTCACCGATCGCCGCACTGGTCACGGACCTGCTGGAGGAGGGCCGGGCCTGAGCCGGCCGGCGGGGTCGGGCATGAAAAAGGGGCCGCTGCCGAAGCAGCGGCCCCCGGCGGGGGTGCTCGGCCCCGCGGAGGGGGGATGGGGGACCGAGGAAGCCCGCCACCATGGCCCCTTTGAAACGGGATTGAGGCCATGGGGTCTGTGTGAGCCCCGTACGTCCATCAGACGGCCGGAAGCTCGTGACTTCACAGTAGACCCACGCGAGGGCTCGTCGCAATGGGCGGCTCCGGTTGCGCTGTGGGCAGAACACGGGGTGGCCGGACCGTGAACGCGAGGTGGCCGGATCGCCCTGTGGACGACGGCCCGGCGGGTGCGCCGCCCGACCTAGGCTGGGCGCATGAGCGGGGTGGGATGGGCGTGGACGCACGGCGCGCCGGCGACGGCGGTGCTGTGGTCCCTGGGACTGGTGTGGTTCGCGGTGTGCACGGGCGTGCTCGTGCGCACGGACCTGCGCGAACATCGGCTGCCGAACCGATGGACGCTGCGGCTGGCGCTGGGCGGGTTGACGATGATGACCGGGGGAGCACTGCTGGCGGGCCGGGGTGACCTGGCCCTCTGCAGCCTGCTGGGCGGTCTCGGCTACACCGTGGCGATGCTCGCGCTGCACGTGCTCAGCCGCGGCGGCCTCGGGATGGGCGACGTGAAGCTGGCCGGCGGGCTGGGCGTGTACACGGGGGTGCTCGGCCCGACGGCGGTGCTCGCCGCCGGGGTGGGCGCGATCCTGCTCGGCGGCGTCGTGGCGGGGCTGCTGGTCCTCGCGGGCCGGGCGACGGGGCGAACGGCGCTGCCGTTCGGGCCGGCGATGGTGGCGGCGGCCGCCGGAGTGCTGGTGCTGGCGTGAACGTCGAGCGGCCGCCCTCCGCACGGGAGGACGGCCGCTCGGCGTCGTGGCCCGGGAGGCGGCGTCGCGCCGCTCACCGAATCCGCCGGATCACTCCGGGTGGGTCATGGACATGGTGTCCAGGGCCTTGTCCAGCTGCTCCTCGGTGATCTCGCCGCGCTCGACGTAGCCGAGGTCCACGACGGCCTCGCGCACGGTCATCTTGTTCGCGACGGCGTGCTTGGCGATCTTGGCGGCGGCCTCGTAGCCGATCACCTTGTTCAGCGGGGTCACGATGGACGGCGAGGCGCCGGCGAGGAAGGCGCAGCGCTCCTCGTTGGCCTCGATGCCGTCGATCATCTTGTCCGCCATGACGCGCGTCGTGTTGGCCAGCAGGCGGATGGACTCGAGCAGGTTGGCGGCCATCACGGGGATGCCCACGTTGAGCTCGAACGCGCCGTTGGTGGAGGACAGGGCGACGGTGGTGTCGTTGCCGATCACCTGGGCGCACACCATGATCGCGGCCTCGCAGATCACGGGGTTGACCTTGCCCGGCATGATCGAGGAGCCCGGCTGCAGGTCCGGGATGGCGATCTCGCCGAGGCCGGTGTTCGGGCCGGAGCCCATCCAGCGCAGGTCGTTGTTGATCTTCATGAGCGAGAACGCGATGTTCCGCAGCTGGCCGGAGGCCTCCACGAGGCCGTCACGGTTGGCCTGGGCCTCGAAGTGGTTGCGGGCCTCGGTCAGCGGCAGGCCGGTCTCCTCGGCGAGCAGCTCGATCACGCGGGCGGAGAAGCCCTGGGGCGTGTTGATGCCGGTGCCCACGGCGGTGCCGCCGAGCGGGACCTCGGCCACGCGCGGCAGCGCGGACTGGATGCGCTCGATGCCGTAGCGGACCTGCGCGGCGTAGCCGCCGAACTCCTGGCCCAGGGTCACCGGGGTGGCGTCCATGAGGTGGGTGCGGCCGGACTTCACAATGCCGGCGAAGTCCTCCGCCTTCTTCTCGAGGGAGACGGCCAGGTGGTCCAGCGCCGGGACGAGGTCGTTCACGAGGGCGGCGGTGACGGCCACGTGCACGGAGGTCGGGAACACGTCGTTCGAGGACTGGGAGGCGTTGACGTGGTCGTTGGGGTGCACCTCGTCCTCGGAGCCGGCCTCCTGGAGGGCACGGGTGGCGAGGGTGGCGAGCACCTCGTTGGTGTTCATGTTCGAGGAGGTGCCGGAGCCGGTCTGGAACACGTCGATCGGGTACTGGTCGTCGTGGTCGCCGGCGATGACCTGGTCCGCGGCGGCGACGATGGCGTCCGCGCGCTCCTGCGAGATGATGCCCAGCTCGGCGTTCGCCTTGGCCGCGGCCTTCTTGACCTGCGCGAGGGCGTGGATGTGGGCGGGCTCGAGGCCCTTGCCGGAGATCGGGAAGTTCTCCACGGCGCGCTGGGTCTGTGCACGGTAGAGCGCGTTCACCGGCACCTTCACCTCGCCCATGGTGTCGTGCTCGATGCGGAACTGCTGATCGGTGTTCTCTGCGGTCATGGTCACATCCTAGGACGGCGTGGGCGCCCGGTGCCGCACCGGACGCCCGACGTCGTCAGACCGCCAGGTCGCCGTGCACGCGGCCCGGTCGCGCGGTGCCCTCGGACAGCGAGTAGGTGAGCCCGACGACGGCGGTGCGCCCGGACTCGACGGCCGCGCGGACGGACTGCGAGGTCTCCAAGAGGTGGTCGCAGGTCTGGTCCACGTGCTCGGCCACGAACTCGTCGACCTCCTCCAGGCCGCGGCGGCGCCCCGCCAGCACGGACGGGATGATGCGCTCCACGAGGGGGCGCACGAAGCCGCGCGGCATGGTGCCGGAGATGTAGGACTCGACCGTCGCCGTGACGGCGCCGCACGAGTTGTGGCCCAGGACGATGACGAGCGGGATCTCCAGCACGTCCACGCCGTACTCGATGGAGCCCAGCACGGCGTCGTCGATCACGTGGCCGGCCGTGCGCACCACGAACACGTCGCCGAGCCCCAGGTCGAAGATGATCTCGGCCGCCAGGCGCGAGTCGGCGCAGCCGAAGATCACGGCGACCGGGGCCTGGCCGGCCGTCAGCCCGCTGCGGCGCTCGGCGTTCTGGTTCGGGTGGCTCGGCTCGCCCGCCACGAAGCGGCGGTTGCCCTCGACGAGGACCTCCCACGCCTCCGCGGGGGTCAGGTCGGAGGTGGGGACGACGACGTCGGGGGCCGGCGTCGTCTCGGGGCGGGTGTGGGGGGTCATCGGGTCTCCTTCGCGACGCCGTGCGCCAGGTCTTCGAGGACGGCGCGGTCACCGGTGGTGGTCAGCACCACGGTGCTGCCGTCCACCTCCGCCACGAGCCGTCGCTCCGGCTTCTTCGGATCGGCGTGGAGGTCCCACGCGATCCCGTCGATCTCGATCGTCTCCGACGTCGGGACCTGGTCCACCCGCAGGCTCACCCAGGTGGGGTCGACGTCCTCCGCCTGCTGCAGGCCCGCGAACACCGTGTCCGTGACCACCCAGCCGACGTCCCACGTGGAGACGCCGTCCAGCTTCTGCAGGCGGGCGTAGTTGGCGTACCAGGACTCCGGCACCTCGGGCGCCAGGGCCGGCAGGTCGCCGTCGTCGTGGGGGACCGTGGCGGCCTCGGCGGCGACGTCGACGCGGTCCTCACGGGGCCGCTGCGGCGGCTCCGGGTTGAGCAGGAGGACCACGGCCACGATCGCCAGCAGAGCCGCCAGGGAGAGCACCATGGCCATCCACGGCTGCCGGGCCCGCTGCGCCTGCGTGGCGGTCAGGACGGGACGGGGGGCGGGGGAGTGGGGGTCGGCGGAGCTCACGGTCAGCATTGTGCCACCCGCGGGAGACCGCCCCCGTAGGATGAGGACCGGGGCAGAGCCGCCCTCACGCCCCGTCTCGTGCGGACGGAGCGCCGCGAGCAAGGATCGGAGCAGCGATGACCAGCGCGTCCTCGGAGAAGACCGGCTACGAGAATCACGTCCCGGACCGCAACCTGGCCATGGAGTTGGTGCGGGTGACCGAGGCGGCGGCCATCGCCGCGAGTCCCTGGGTGGGCTACGGGGACAAGAACAAGGCGGACGGCGCCGCGGTGGACGCGATGCGCGCGTTCATGGACACCGTGGCCATGGACGGCACCGTGGTGATCGGCGAGGGCGAGAAGGACGAGGCCCCCATGCTGTTCAACGGCGAGCAGGTCGGCGACGGCTCCGGCGCCGCCGTGGACGTGGCCGTGGACCCGATCGACGGCACCCGACTGACCGCCATGGGCTACAACAACGCGCTCTCCGTCTTCGCGGTGGCCGAGCGCGGCACCATGTTCGACCCGTCGGCCGTGTTCTACATGGACAAGCTCGTGGTGGGCCCCGAGGCCGCCGACTTCGTGGACATGCGCCTGCCGGTGAAGCAGAACGTGAACCTTGTGGCCAAGGCCCTGGACAAGCCCGTCTCCCAGGTGACCGTGTGCGTGCTGGACCGCCCCCGCCACGAGGGCCTGGTCAAGGAGATCCGCCAGGCCGGCGCCCGCGTGAAGTTCATCCTGGACGGCGACGTCGCCGGCGCCATCGCCGCCGCCCGCCCGGGCACCGGCGTGGACATGATGATGGGCATCGGCGGCACCCCGGAGGGCATCGTCACCGCGTGCGCGATCAAGGCCACCGGCGGCATCATCCAGGGCCGCCTGGCCCCCACCGACGACGCCGAGAAGCAGAAGGCCCTCGACGCCGGCCTCGACCTCGACGCCGTGCTGACCACGAACGAGCTGGTCACCTCCGACCACTGCTACTTCGCGGCCACCGGCATCACCGACGGCGACCTGCTGCGCGGTGTGCGCTTCGCCGACGGCCGCGTGCACACGCAGTCCATCGTGATGCGCTCGTCGTCCGGCACGGTCCGCACCGTGGACGCCGAGCACGACGTGAAGAAGTGGTCCAAGTGGCTGGAGGACCGCGACGCCCGCTGAGCCTGCGGGCCGGCCTGCCGGGCTCAGCCCCGCGGCAGGCCGGCCACGTGCACCGTCGCCGGGGCGCCGGCCGCGGCGCGGACGGCCAGCCGGCCGGACGCCGTCTCCACGGCGGGCAGGAATACGGCCTCGCCCGGGCCCAGCTCGATCTCCTGGCCTGCCAGGGCCAGGCTCGCCGTGCCGCGGGTGACCACCGCGATCCCGGGCCCGTGCACGTCGAGCCCGTGGACGGCGTCGTCCTCGAGCGTGGCCTGGAGCAGCTCGAACTCCTCGAACGGCGGGCGGAAGGCCACCACGGAGTCGGCCACGCGCTCGGGCTCGGTGGAGGGCACCGGCAGCGCCTCGAAGGTGACCACGCGGCGCAGCTCGGGCACGTCCACGTGCTTCGGGGTGAGCCCGCCGCGCAGCACGTTGTCCGAGGCCGCCATGACCTCCACGCCCAGCCCGTGCAGGTACGCGTGCACGTTGCCGGCGGGCAGATGGATGGCCTGACCCGGGGCCAGGTCCACGCGGTTGAGCAGGATGGCCACCACCACGCCGGGGTCGTCCGGGTGGTGCTGGGCGACCTCGAGGGCCGTGGCCAGCGAGGGGTCGCGCTCGGCCAGGTCCGGCGCGGCCCGCAGCACGTCCACGACCTGCGCGACGGCGCCGGGGGCGCCCCACACGGAGTCCGGGTCGAGGATCGAGGTGAACGCGTCCTCGAGGTCGCCGGCGGCGAGGGCCTGGCTGATCCGGGCGGCGGCGACGGCGACGGCGGACGTGTCCCCGTCCGCCCGCTCCGTGAGGGCGCGGGCCAGGGCCTCGAAGCTGTCCGAGGAGACCTCGGGGGAGCGGAAGCCGCACATCGCCGAGAAGGGGGTCAGCGCGAGCAGCATCTCCGGCTTGTGGTTCGCGTCCTTGTAGTTGCGCTGCGGGGCGTCGACCGGCACGCCGGCGGCCTGCTCCGCGGCGAAGCCCGCGCGGGCCTGCTCCAGGGTGGGGTGCGCCTGGATGGACAGCGGGGCGCCCGCGGCGAGCAGCTTCATGAGGAAGGGCAGCCGGCCCTCCGGCGCGACGGGCCCGAGGCAGCGCTCCGGGTCCGCGGCCACCACCTCGTCCAGGCCGATGTGGGCGCCGTCCGCCACGACGGCGACGCACGGGGCGCCCGGATGGTCGCCCAGCCACAGCTCGGCCTCGGGGCGGCCGGTGGGCTCGCGTCCCTGCAGGTCGGCGAGGAGCGTGGGGGAGCCCCAGGCGTAGTCACGGATCACGGGCTTCAGGACGTGCATGCGCCCAGCCTAGGTCAGCCCGTCGGCCCGCGCGTCGCGCCTCACGGGGCCGGGACGCACAGCCCGTTGGTCGAGGACGCGTGGTTCAGCACGTCCTCCTGGCCCAGGTCCTCGGCCGTCATCAGGTCCTCGGCGGTGAAGGGCTCGCCGTCGGAGCGGGTCGGCGGGGCCGGCCACGTGGCCGGGTCGTCCTCGTCGACGTCGGAGGTCTGCGTCTCCTGCGCGACGACGGCCAGCACGGTGAGCAGCGGCGTCGCCGAGACCCCGGTCGGCTCCGATCCGGCGGTCACGGACTCATCGGCCAGCATCTCGTCCACGCGGCGGTGGACGAGGTCGTAGTCGGGGTAGGTGGTGAAGTGGGTGCCCGTGTCGCCGAAGTCGGGCGGGCCGATGGTCAGCCGCCGCATCTTCTGGCCGCGCGAGCGCTCGGCGAGGTCGACGAACGTGCCGAGCTGGGACTGCGGCAGGTCGGTGGTCACGATCTGCTGGCCCGCCGCGAGGATCCCCTCGAAGCGGGTGAGCACGGTGGCGGGGCTGAACTGCTCCAGCATCGCCGCCTGCAGGCACTGCTGCCGGCGGATGCGGGCGTAGTCGGTGGACCAGTGCCGGGAGCGGGCGAAGGCGAGCGCGTCGTCGCCGTTGAAGTGGTGGGTGCCCGGCTCCCACCAGATGTTGCCCCAGACGCCGTCGGGCCGGACGCCGCGGTGCACCACGTAGCCGCCGCTGACGACGTCCACCCCGCCCATGGCGTCGATCAGCTGGGCGAAGCCGCCCATGTCCATGAGGGCGTAGCCGGAGACGTCCAGGCCGAGGATGCCGCCGGCGGCGTCCTTCATGGCCTCGGCGCCGGGGTGCTCGGCGTCCGGGTAGAGGTCTGCGTGGTGCTCCTCCACGTCCGTGTAGAGGGCGTTGAGGATGCACTCGTCGCCGCAGTCGAAGCCGTTCGGGTACACGTCCCACAGCGGGGAGCCCTCGACGAACGGCGCGTTCTGGAGATTGCGGGGCAGGGAGAACATCACGATGGCGCCGGTGCGGGCGTCCACGGAGACCACGTGCATGGAGTCCGGGCGCAGCCCCTGGCGGCCCTCGCCGGCGTCCGCGCCCAGGACCAGGATGTTGTAGCGGCCCTCGGCCTCCGGGACGGCCGGCCCCTCCCGGAAGACCTCGCCGAGCGCCCCGCGGCTCGTGTTCGCCGCCCAGCCGCCGTAGAGCAGGGCGCCGCTGGTGAGCACGAGCGCGAGCGCGGTGACCGCCGCCGTGATCTTCCGCGCGCCGGGGGCGAGCAGGTGCGGCCGGATCAGCCGGAACGTGTCCACCCACAGCACCGCCCAGCCCACCGCCAGCGCCGCCAGGACCACCGCCAGCCCGAGCAGCACGCCGTCCCGGGCCATGAGCGAGATCAGGCTCGCGCGGGAGACCAGCCACCACAGCAGCCCGACGATCAGCACGGCCCACACGGTGACGGTGACCCGCAGCGCCACGCGGCCGAGCCGGCGGCTGCCGGCGACGAGCTGGGCGCCGCCGGGGACCAGCAGGGTCAGGGCGGTGAGGATCAGCGCCCGGCGGGTGCGCTCGGTGGGGGAGGCGACGCGCGGATCCCGGAGCGGGTCGGGCTGCGCGTGACCGGCGGGCACGGATCCGGTGGCGGGCGACATCAGCGGTCGGCGGCCATCCGCTCGCGCAGGCGGGCCCCCTTGGCCTGGGCCTGGGCGTTGAGCTCGTCGGCGTGCTCGGCGAGGGCGGCGCGCAGGCGGTCGCCCTCCGCGGTGTCGGCCGAGGCGAGGATGCGGGCGGCCAGCAGGCCGGCGTTGCGGGCGCCGTCGATGGAGACGGTGGCCACCGGCACGCCGGCGGGCATCTGGACGATCGAGAGCAGGGAGTCCATCCCGTCCAGGCTCTTGAGCTTCACGGGCACGCCGATCACGGGCAGGGGGGTGACGGCGGCGAGCATCCCGGGCAGGTGCGCCGCGCCGCCCGCGCCGGCCACGATCACGCGGATGCCGCGCTCGTGCGCGCGGGCGCCGAACTCCACCATCTCGTGGGGCATGCGGTGCGCGGAGACCACGCCGACCTCGACGGGCACGTCGAGCTCGCGCAGGGCCTCGGCGGCCGCGCTCATCACGGGCCAGTCGGAGTCGGAGCCCATCACGACGGAGACGACCGGGGCGTCGTCCTGCAGGGGCTGGGCGGGGGTCTGGGGCGTGGCGGTCATGGGCGGGCCTCCGTCTCGGTGCCGGTGGTGGGGGCGTCGTCGCGCAGGAGTGCGGCGGCGGACTCGGCGGTCCGCACGGCCTCCTCGAGGCTGAGGCCGTGGTCCGCGACGACGTTGACGTGACCGACCTTGCGGCCCGGGCGCACGTCCTTGCCGTAGAGGTGGACCTTGGCCTGCGGGTGGGCGGCGAGGGCCACGACGCTGCCGGCGTGCAGGTCCTCGCGGGCGCCGCCGAGGACGTTCTTCATCACGACGCCGGCCCCGCGGGGGGTCGTCTCGCCCAGCGGCAGGTCGAGCACGGCGCGGACGTGCTGCTCGAACTGGCCGGTGACGGCGCCGTCCATGGACCAGTGGCCGGAGTTGTGGGGGCGCATGGCCAGCTCGTTCACCTGGAAGCCCGGGCCGACCCCCGGCGTCTCGAACAGCTCGACCGCGAGCATGCCGGTGACGTCCAGCTCCTCGGCGAGGCGGACGGCCGCGGCGGTCGCGGCCGCGGCGACGGCCGGGTCGAGGTCCTGGGCCGGGGCGACCACGAGGTCGCACACGCCGGCCACCTGGACCGAGTCGACGACGGGGTAGACGGCCACCTCACCGGAGGGGGTGCGCGCCACCTGCGCGGAGAGCTCACGGGAGAAGGGGACGAGGGCCTCGGCCAGCAGCGGGGCGATGCCGGCGCCGAGCCACGCGGCCAGGGTGCCGTCCGCGGCGGAGGTGCGGGCGTCGTCGGCGTCGTCGAGCTTGAGCACGCCCTTGCCGTCGTAGCCGCCGCGGGCGGTCTTGAGGATCATGGGCCAGCCGTGCTCGTCGCCGAAGGCGAGGACGGCCTCGAGGTCGTCGACCGGCGCCCACGCCGGGTTCGGCAGGCCCAGCCGCTCGACGGCGGCGCGCATGACCAGCTTGTCCTGGGCGTGCTGCAGCGCCTCGGGGCCGGGGCGCACGGCGACGCCGGCCTCCTGCAGGGCCCGCAGGTGCTCGGTGGGCACGTGCTCGTGGTCGAAGGTGACCACGTCCACCGTGGCCGCGAACGCGCGCAGGTCCGCCAGGTCCGCGTGGTCGCCGACCACGTGGGGGGCGACCTGGGCCGCTGACGCGTCCGGGGCCTCCGCGAGCACGCGGAAGGGCACGCCGAGCTCCGCGGCCGCGCCCGCCATCATGCGGGCCAGCTGCCCGCCACCGATCACACCGAGTCGAGGGGAAGTCACCCGCACAGGGTAGTCGGACCGGCTGAGAACTCCGTCACGGAGGGGCGGCCGACGCCGGATCCGAGGAGGTCGCGCGCCGGGGGCGCGGCTACAGTGTTCCCCAGCCCTGCGCGGGTCCGGCCCGCGTGCACACCCCCGTCCCGAACCGAGGAGTCCACGCCCATGCTGTCCGATCTCTGGGGCCGCCTGACCGGGATGGCCTCCCTGCTGTGGCGGGAGGTGGCCAAGTTCGGCACCGTCGGTGCGGCCGCGTTCGTGGTGGACTCGCTCGTCTTCTGGTGGATGATGACCGGCCCGCTCGAGGGGTCCAACGTCAAGGCCAAGATCGTGGGCGGCGTCGTCGCCACCCTGTTCAGCTGGGTCGCCAACCGCTACTGGACGTTCCGGGACAAGCGCTCCTCGAACAAGACGCGCGAGCTCGTGATGTTCCTGATCATGAACGCGATCGGGCTGGGCATCCAGGCCGGCTGCGTGGCGATCGCGCAGTACCTGCTGGGCGTGACCGACCCGACCGGCCTGTTCATCGCCGGCAACGTGATCGGCCTGTTCTTCGGCACCGTGTTCCGCTACTTCGCCTACCGGTTCTGGGTGTTCAAGGAGAAGCTGGACGTGGAGCCCGGCTTCGCCAACGACCTCGCGATCATCACCGGCCAGATGCCCGTGCTGCGCGAGGACCAGCTGCGTCCGCGCGGCCGGCACCGTACCCCCGACGCCGGGGTCTGAGCGCCCCGGCCTGACCCCGCCGCCCCGTCAGGGGCGCACGGTCACCGCCCGACCCGCGTCCCACGCCTCCAGCGCGGCCCGCACTCCCGCCCACGTCAGGCGGGGGCGCGGGCCGTCGTCGTCCGGGGCGACGTCGGCCCCGGCCGGGATCGACGCGGGCCGCACGTGATCCACGGGGCCGGGCAGGGCATCCGGCTGGGCGCGGATCTCGGCGGCCACGTCCACGACGGCCGGATCGGCGGCCGGGCCGTCGAACTCGGGCTCGAGGCCGCGCGGCAGGGCCACGGCGAAGACGGCCACGGACGGGTCCGGCCACGCCTCGGGCCGGTCTGTGAGGACGGCGGCGGGGGAGTCGCCCTCGAGGGCGGGCTCGGCCTCGGCGCAGAGCACGCCGAGGGCGAGGGCGTGGGAGAGCCAGTGGACGGGCAGGTCCAGGGCGACGGCGTCGCCCGCCCCCACGCCCTCGGCGCCGAGCAGGCCCGCGAACTTGGCGGCCCAGTTCACGGTCACACGGCCCGAGAGCTCGATGCGCTGGTCCACCGCGCCGGGCTCGTCCGGGGCCCCCGGCTCCTGGACGAGCGCGGGCCGCGGGGAGGAGGCGAGGCGGAGCACGAGGGGGCCGGTGGACCGGGGTGCGGAGAGGGAGACCATGGGCCCAGTGTGGCACCCGCTCGGTTTGACTCGGCATGAATCACACCGATGTAATGAACCCGGGCCAACGGTCCCGCCAGGAGGGGCCCGCCGGATTGCCCGGCACCCGCGCGGACCGCATGGTCACCCGGCCCACACCGCCACGTCGATCCCGGGAAGAGGCGTTACACATGGAGCAGACCCAGCGAGTCGAGGACGCGCACCGCGCCGATCCCGCGCCGGCGCCTCGTCCGCGGAGCGTCCCCAGCGACTGGTTCCTGGATCCCGCCGACCCGCAGGCCGACGTCTCCGGTGCGAGCCTCGAGGGCCAGGCGACCGCCTTCCTCACCGCCCACGACCTCGACGGCGAGACCGGCACCCCGACCGCCACCGTCACCGCCCTCTTCCCCGGTGACGCGCGTCCGGTCGAGGCCGTGCCCGTCTCCGCCGACTGGGCCGCCATCCCGGGCGTGACCACCGAGCCCGTCGAGGGCGAGCTGGCCTGGCAGGCGGACGCCCTGTGCGCGCAGACGGACCCCGAGGCGTTCTTCCCGGAGAAGGGCGGCTCCACGCGGGACGCCAAGCGCGTGTGCGAGGCCTGCACCGTCAAGGACGCGTGCCTGGAGTACGCCATGGCGAACGACGAGCGCTTCGGCATCTGGGGCGGGCTCTCCGAGCGCGAGCGTCGCCGCCTGCGCCGCGCCCGCGCCTGAGGCACGGCGCCCGTCCACCGGGTGCGGTGCCCGGCGCGGACCGCCCGGTCCGGGCTCAGCCGCGGCCCCAGCTGGGGTCGAGCACCTGCGGGTCCACGCCCAACGCGTCGGCGCAACGGCTCAGCGCCACCCCGTAGACGGCCCCCTCGAGGTCGGCCGGGTCGGCCGCGTCCCGCAGCGGCCGCTCGAACAGGGTGATCAGCACCCCGTCCCGGCCCTGCCGCTCGGCCCGCGCGAACAGCGCCTCCTCATCCCGTTCCCGGCCGGCGTGCAGCTCGCGCAGCCGCTCGTCGAGCCGGTCCGGGATGCGCTCCACCCGCGCGGTCACGTGCCGCAGCCCGGGCGCGTCCAGGGAGCCCAGCCGGTCCACCGCCTTCTCGACGGCGGTCAGCAGCGCCTCGCCCCGGCCCCGCTCCGAGCGCGCACCGAACGGGCGCGGATGCCGCAGCCCTCGGCCACGGCGGTCCCGGCCGCCGCGCCCCGTGGGGGAGGAGACGCCGGCCTCGGCCGGGCCGCCCTCGACACCCGGCTCGGCCCCCGCGGCGTCGCCCGCCCGGAACGGCAGGGGGTCGAGGGGATCGGAGGAGGCGGACGGGGTCATGCGCGCCATGGTAGGCCACCGCCCCGGGCCGTCCGCCGAGTAGGGTGGCGGGCGTGGGACCCATGCGACGCTGCAGCAAGACCGGATGCCAGAGCCCTGCCCTGGCCACGCTGACGTACAACTACGCGGACTCGCAGGTGGTCATCGGGCCCCTGTCGCGCCGGGCGGAGCCGCACACGTACGACCTCTGCGGCGAGCACGCTCGGCGCACCACGGCCCCGCGCGGCTGGGAGGTGCTGCGGCTGGAGCTGCCCGAGCACTACGAGGCCGTCGACGCGGACGGCGGCGTGCGCACGGTCCCCACCCGGCCCATGGCCGTCCCGCCGGCCCGCCCCGGGCTGCGCGTGGTGCGTGACGGGGACTGACGCGGCACGTGTCGTGCCGTCCGGGGCCTCGCTAGGCTGGAGGGCATGACTGAGACCTCCGCAGAGTTCCGCACCCCCGACGTCGACCCGGCCTTCGCCAACCGCACCACCGTGCCCGGTGCCTCGTTCGACTTCACGGTCCGGGACCTGTCCCTGGCCGAGGCGGGCCGCCACCAGATCCGCCTGGCCGAGCACGAGATGCCGGGGCTGATGTCCCTGCGCGAGGAGTACGGGGAGGCCCAGCCGCTGAAGGGCGCCCGCATCGCCGGCTCCCTGCACATGACCGTGCAGACCGCCGTGCTCATCGAGACCCTCATCGCCCTCGGCGCCGAGGTCCGGTGGGCCTCCTGCAACATCTTCTCCACGCAGGATGAGGCCGCCGCCGCCGTCGTCGTGGGCTCGGGCACCCCCGAGGACCCGCAGGGCGTGCCGGTGTTCGCCTGGAAGAACGAGTCCCTCGAGGACTACTGGTGGACCGCCTCGCAGATCCTCACCTGGCCGGGCGCGGACGAGGATCCGGAGCGCGGCCCCAACATGATCCTGGACGACGGCGGCGACGCCACCCTGCTGGTGCACAAGGGCGTCGAGTTCGAGGCCGCGGGCGCCGTGCCCAGCGCCACCGAGGACGATCCCGAGGAGTACCGGATCATCCTCGAGACGCTGCGCCGCTCGCTGGCCCGCGACCCGCAGCACTGGACCCGCACCGCCGGCACCCTGCGCGGCGTCTCCGAGGAGACCACCACGGGCGTGCTGCGCCTCTACCAGCTGGCGCAGGAGGGCCGCCTGCTCTTCCCGGCGATCAACGTGAACGACGCCGTGACCAAGTCCAAGTTCGACAACAAGTACGGCATCCGCCACTCCCTGCCGGACGGCATCATGCGCGCCACGGACGTGCTGATCGGCGGCAAGGTCGCCGTGGTCTGCGGCTACGGCGACGTCGGCAAGGGTGCCGCCGAGGCCCTGCGCGGCCAGGGTGCCCGCGTGATCGTCACGGAGATCGACCCGATCTGCGCGCTGCAGGCCGCGATGGACGGCTACCAGGTGGCCCGCCTCGAGGACGTGGTGGGCGAGGGCGACATCTTCGTCACCACCACCGGCGGCAAGGACATCATCATGGCCGAGCACATGGCCGCCATGAAGGACAAGGCCATCGTGGGCAACGTGGGCCACTTCGACAACGAGATCGACATGGCCGGCCTGGCCCGCATCCCCGGCGTCGTGAAGACCGAGATCAAGCCGCAGGTCCACGAGTGGACCCTGGACGGCGGCACGGAGGCCGAGCGCAGCATCATCGTGCTCTCCGAGGGCCGCCTGCTGAACCTCGGCAACGCCACCGGCCACCCCTCGTTCGTGATGAGCGCGTCCTTCACCAACCAGGTGATGGCGCAGATAGAGCTCTTCGGCGGCTCCACGGGCACCGGCGCCCTGACCGGCGACCACTACGAGAAGCGCGTCTACACGCTGCCCAAGGTGCTGGACGAGAAGGTCGCCCGCCTGCACCTGGACGCCCTCGGCGTCGGGCTGACCGAGCTGACCAAGGCCCAGGCCGAGTACCTCGGCGTGGACGTGGCCGGCCCCTACAAGGCCGACCACTACCGCTACTGATCCCCGGCGCCCGCGGGCGGACGGACCCACTCGAGAGAGGCACGAGCATGGCTTCCCATCAGGCCGGCCGCGGGCGCGACGAGCGCGCCGGGGCGGAGGACTTCGAATCCGGGCTGGACTACGGCGCGTTCGTCGAGGACGACGCCGCCGACGATCCGAACCGCACCCAGGCGCTGCCCGCCATGGGCCGGGACGACGACGGCGGCGCCCAGCACACCTCGGCGCTCAGCCCCGAGGACCTCGCCGCGCTGCGCGGCGGGGACGCGGCGGCCGCGGACCGACGCGACGCCGGCCGCCCGGTCGCGGACGCCGACCGCGACATCGTCGCCTCCCGGGCCGTGCCCGAGGGCGGCCGGCGGCCGTTGCCCGGCGCCGACGAGCTCGGCCCGCTGAGCGCCGCCGTCGGGGCCCGCCCGGCGGGTTCGAGGACAGCCGCCCCGGTCGACCGCTACCCCGAGGACGGCACCGCCGCCCCCGCGGCGCAGGCGGCGGCCCTGCAGGGCCCCACGCCGGAGGAGCGCGCGCGCCTGCCCAAGGCGGGTCCGCGCCTGGCGCAGGTGCTGCTGGCGGTCCTCGCCCCGCTCGCCCTGCTGCTGGCCGCCGTCCGCCTCGTGGCGAGCCCGGTGTTCCTGTGGCTGGAGTACCACCGGCCCGGGTTCCCCGCGGACCGGTTCGGCTTCACCCTCGCCGACCGCATGCACTACGGCTCCGCCGGGTTGGACTACGTGACCAACCTGGCCGGGCCGCGGTACCTCAGCAGCCTCACACACCAGGGCGCGCCCCTGTTCACCGAGGTCGAGGTCGACCACATGACGGACGTGAAGACCGTGCTGTGGATCGCCACTGCGGCGCTCGTGGTGCTCGTGGTGGTGTGCGCCCTGCTCATCGCGTCCCTGCTGCGCACCAGCCCCGGCGGGGTGCGCCGCGGCCTGTTCGCCGGCGCCGTGTGGCTGCCGCTCGCGGTGATCGCGCTCGCGGTCATGGCGGTGCTGGGCTGGGAGACGTTCTTCGCCGGGTTCCACTCGCTGTTCTTCGCGGACGGCACGTGGACGTTCTCCGTGCGGGACGCCCTCATCCGTCTCTACCCCCAGCAATTCTGGGTGGACGCGGCCGTGGTGGTCGGGCTGGTGACCCTCCTGGCGTCCCTCGTGACGCTCGTGCTCACGTGGCCTACGCGCCGCCGTCGTGAGCTGAGCGCGGACCGCCGCGAGCAGCTGCTGCGGACCCGCCTGCGGTGGGCCCGGGAGGACGACGCCGTGGTGCGCTGACCGCCGCCGGACGGCACCGGGAACGGGCCGGGAGGACGAGGCGTCCTCCCGGCCCGTCGTCGTCCGGGGGCGCGAGGTCAGCGACGGTAGAGGGCCTCGACGTCCTCGGCGTGGTCCTCGATCACCTGGGCCCGCTTGAGCTTCTGGGACTGGGTGACGTGCCCGGAGTCCTCGGTGAACGGGTGGTCCAGGATGCGGAAGCGGCGGATGGACTCGGCGCGGGAGACGCCCGCGTTGACCTGGTCCACCGCCTCCTGGATCGAGGCCAGCACGGTGGGGTCCGTCGCGGCCTCGGCCGGCGTGAGGCTGAGCTCGCGGTCCAGGGCCCACTGGGTGAAGGCCTCGGTGTCCAGGGTGATGAGGGCGCCCACGAACGGGCGGTTCTCGCCGACCACCACGACGTGCTCGATGAGCCGGTGCTGGCGCAGCGCCTCCTCCATGGGCGTGGGGTACACGTTCTTGCCGCCGGCGGTGATGATCACGTCCTTCTTGCGGCCGGTGATCCGCAGGAAGCCGTGCTCGTCCAGCGCGCCGATGTCCCCGGTGCGGAAGAAGTCGTCCTCCATCACCTCCGCCGACGCCTTCGGCATGCCGTGGTAGCCGTCGAACACCACGGGGCCGCGGATGAGGATCTCGCCGTCCTCGGCGATCTTCACCGTCACCCCGGCCACGGGCAGGCCCACGGTGCCCACGCGGTGCGCGCCGGGGATGTTCACGGTGGCCGGCGCGGTGGTCTCCGTGAGGCCGTAGCCCTCCACGATCGGGATGCCGGCGCCGCGGAAGAAGTGCACCAGCTCCGGGGAGAGGGCGGACGCGCCGGACACGCACGAGATCACCTCGCCGCCGAGGGCCTCCCGGATCTTGCGGTAGACCAGCCGGTCGAACAGCGCGCGCCGGGCGCGCAGCAGGGCCGAAGGCCCGGGGCCGTCCCCGAACTCGGCCTCGTCCACGGCCGTGGACCACTCGATGGCGGTGCGCTTGGCGGCCGCGTAGATCGGCCCGGTGCCGCCCTTCTGGGCCTTGGCCTCGATGCCGGCCTCGACCTTCTCGAACACGCGCGGCACGGCCAGCAGCCACGTGGGGTGGAAGGAGGCGAGGTCGCCGAGCAGCGTGGCCGGGGAACCGGAGTGGGCCACCTGGATGCGGGCGTACAGGCAGATGACCTGGACGGCGTGGGCGAGCACGTGGGCCAGCGGGAGGAAGAGCAGGGTGCGCGACGTCGTCGTCTCCGGGGACCACTGGACCACCTCGCGCGCGAAGTGCAGCACGTTGATGGCCGCGCCCACGAAGTTGCCGTGCGTGATCACGGCGCCCTTCGGGCGGCCGGTGGTGCCGGAGGTGTAGACGATCGAGGCGGGGCTGGCGAGGGTCGCCAGGGAGCGGGCGTGCTCGACGGCGTCGTCCGACACGAACGCGCCGGCCTCGGCCAGCTCCGCCAGTCCGGCGTCCGTCAGCGGGAACGTCGCCACGTCCACGCCCGCGTGCCCGGCGGCCTCGGCGACGCGCTCGCCGAGCTCCTCGCTGCCGACGGCGACCACTCGCAGGCCCGAGTCCGTGACGATGTGCTCCACCTGGTGGGCCGAGGAGGTCTCGTAGATCGGCACGGAGACGGCGCCGGCGAACCACACGGCCTGGTCGAGGACGGCCCACGCGTAGGAGGTGGGGGAGAACAGGCCCACCCGGTCCCCGGGCTGGACGCCGCGGGCGATGAGGCCGGCCGCCACGGCGCGCACCTGGGTGAGGAACGCGGTGAAGTGGACGTCCACCCAGCCGCCCGCGCCGTTGCGCACGGCGTACACGGGGGCGTCCGGCCGGTCGGCACAGGAGGCGACGATCAGGTCCGTGATGTTGGAGTCCGCCGGCGGCATGCCGACGAGCTCGGTGGCGGACTCATGGACGGGGCTCTGGTTCTGCACGGTCCGAGGGTATCCACTTCCGGGCGTGCGGCGCGCGGTCGGCACACCCGCGCCCGGGGACGCGGCCGTCAGATCCAGCTGCTGAACCACATCCGCCAGCGCCACTGGTCGTAAGGGATGACGTCGCCGATCCAGACGGGCAGGAAGAACAGGGACACGGCGACGGCGATCGTCACGTACGCCAGCACCAGGGCCGAGCCCCAGCGGGGCCCGGGCCGGCGGCCCGGCCGCAGCAGCAGCGAGAGCGCCAGGGCGATCATCATCACGAGGAAGGGCTCATAGGCGATCGTGTAGAAGAAGAACATGGTCCGCTCGGGCCACAGGAACCACACCAGCTGCCCGGCCGCGTAGGCGCCGAGCAGGGCGCCGGCCCGCCAGTCCCGGTGGCGCACCAGCAGCCACACGCACACGAGGACGGCGGCCAGGCCCGTCCACCACACGAACGGGTTGGCGATGTCCGTGATGGCCGCCGAGCACGCGCCCGCGGCGTCCGCCGGGCAGATCCCCTCGCCGGGCTCTGCACCCTCGTAGTAGTAGCTCACGGGCCGGCCCATAAACGGCCAGGTCCACGGGTTGGCGGCGTAGTCGTGGGGGCTGGTGAGGCCCTGGTGGAAGGTCGTGGACTCCACGTGGTAGTGCCATAGGGAGCGCAGCGGGCCGGGGACCAGCCCGGCGAGCACGCCCTCCGACGGGTTGTCCCGGTGCCAGTCCCGGTAGTAGCCGCCCTCCGTGACGAACCAGCCGGTCCACGAGGCCAGGTAGGCGACCAGGCCGCCGCCCACCACGGCCACGAACGCGTACAGGCCGTCCTTCTCGATGCCGGCCCACGCCCAGTGCCGCACCCCGGCGGTCCGGCGCGCGGACATGTCCCACAGGACCGTGAGCAGGCCGAAGGCCGCCATGAACGCCAGCCCGGAGAGCTTCACGGCGCAGCCGGCGCCCAGCAGCACGCCCGCCAGCAGTCGCCACGGGCGCCAGCCGAGCCACGGCCCGCTGGCCAGGGCGTCGCGTCCCCGCCGGGCGACGTCGTGGGCGAGCCGCGCCGCGAGCAGCCGCCGCCCGTGGACGCGGTCCGCCAAGAGCGCGGCGAAGGCCGCGAGCACGAAGAACGAGAGGAAGATGTCCAGCAGCCCGATGCGGGACATCACCAGGTGGTGGCCCTCCACGGCCAGCAGCAGCCCGGCGACCGCGCCCAGGGACACCGAGCGCAGCAGGTGCTGCGTGGCGAGGGCGACCAGCAGGACGGACAGCGTGCCGGCCACCGCGGCGCTGAACCGCCAGCCCACCCCGTTGTCCGGGCCGAACGCGAGCATGCCCAGGCCGATCAGCCACTTGCCCAGCGGCGGGTGCACCACGTAGGCGGCCCCCTCGAGCGGCTCCGCCTCGCCGCGCGCGAACGCGTCGTTGACGTCCTCGTCCCACCGCCGCTCGTAGCCGGACTCCAGGAGGGCGTAGGCGTCCTTGGGGTAGTAGGTCTCGTCGAAGATCAGCTGGTCCGGGTGGGCCAGGTTCGTGAACCGCAGGACGCCGGCGATCGCCGTGACCAGCAGCGGCAGGATCCAGTGCCACCGCGTCAGGGGTGCCGCACTCACCCCGAGGCGGGCGCGCAGGGCGGCGACGCCGAAGGGGCCGTCGTCGGCCGCGACGGCGGCGGGGCGGGGGGCGAGGGCGGTGGCGGGCACGGGCTCCATGCTAGGGGGACGGGTGGACGGCGAGACGTGCACGGTGACCGGGGCCGTAGGCTCGGGGCAGCCGTCCGTCCGTCGAAAGGTCGTCCCATGCCCGAGGGCCGCATCGTCCTGGCCGCCACCCCCATCGGCAACCTCGGGGACGCGTCCGCGCGCCTGCGTGAGCTGCTGGCGGAGGCGGATGTGATCGCCGCCGAGGACACCCGGACCGCGCGGCGCCTGTGCGCCGGTCTGGGCGTCACCCCGACGGGCAGGGTGGTGGCCCATCACGAGCACAACGAGGCGGCCTCGACTCAGGGGCTGCTGGACCAGGTGCGCGGCGGTGCCACGGTGGCGGTGGTCTCGGACGCGGGCATGCCCACGGTCTCGGACCCGGGGTACCGGCTCGTGGCGGCCGCGGTGTCCGCAGGGCTGCCCGTGACGTGTGCGCCCGGCCCCTCCGCCGTGACCACCGCGCTCGCCCTCTCCGGCCTGCCGACGGACCGGTTCGCCTTCGACGGCTTCGTCCCCCGCAAGGACGGGGAACGACGGCGATGGCTCACCTCCCTGCTGACCGAGGCCCGCACCGTGGTCGCCTTCGAGTCGCCGCAGCGTCTGGCGGACGCGCTGGCCGTCGTCGTGGAGGTCCTCGGTGCGGAGCGGCCGGTGTGCGTGGCCCGCGAGCTCACCAAGCTGCACGAGGAGGTGGTGCGCGGCACCGCGGCCGGAGTGCATGCCTGGGCTGCGGAGCGGCACGCGGGGGAGGGGATCCGCGGGGAGATCGTGCTGGTGATCGGGCCGGCCGCCCCCGGCGCCGAGGGCGAGGCGTCCGAGGCGGACGCCGTCGCCGAGGTGGCGGTGCTGGTGGAGTCCGGCACCCGGTTGAAGGAGGCCGTGGCGGCGGTGGCCGGAGCCCACGGGATGCGGAGCCGGGAGCTCTACCAGGCGGTGCTCGCGGCCCGGGGCTGACACGTCCCCGGCTACACAGATGCTCATGCGCGATGGCGCGGCCCCGGGGCCTGGCTAGGATCAGCCGTGGAGCCGCTGCCGACCGCCGCCGGACGGCGTCGGAATACCCGTGCCCGTCCACCCGTTCCCCTGAGGGACGCGGGGCGCGCCGCCTCCGACCACCGACCCCGAAAGAGGTGCATCATGACCGTGACCGCTGAGCGCGAGAAGGCGCTGCTGGAGTCCGTCCCCACCGGCCTACTGATCGACGGCGAGTGGCGCGATGCCTCCTCCGGCAAGACCTTCGACGTGAAGGACCCGGCCACCGGCAAGGTCATCGCGAGCCTGCAGGACGCGAACTCCGACGACGCCATGGCCGCCTTCGACGCCGCCTGCGCCGCGCAGGCCGATTGGGCCCGCACCCCGGCCAAGGAGCGCGCCGACATCCTGCGCCGCGCCTACGACCTGATCAACGAGCGCGCCGAGGACTTCGCGCTGCTGATGACCCTCGAGATGGGCAAGCCGCTCGCCGAGGCCCGCGGCGAGGTCACGTACGGCAACGGCTTCCTGCGCTGGTTCTCCGAGGAGGCCGGCCGCCACTACGGCCGCACCCTCACCGTGCCCGAGGGCACCCTGCGCATGCAGGTGCACCATCGCCCGGTGGGCCCGTGCCTGCTGATCACCCCGTGGAACTTCCCGCTGGCCATGGCCACCCGCAAGGTGGGCCCCGCCGTCGCCGCCGGCTGCACCATGGTCCTCAAGGCCGCCAAGCTGACCCCGCTGACCACCCAGCTGTTCGCGCAGGTGATGCAGGAGGCCGGCCTGCCCAAGGGCGTGCTCAACGTCGTGGCGGGCTCCTCCGCCTCGTCGATCTCCAGCCCGATCCTGCAGGACCGGCGGCTGCGCAAGGTGTCCTTCACCGGCTCCACCCCGGTCGGTGTGCGCCTCATGAAGGACGCGGCGGACAACGTGCTGCGCACCTCCATGGAGCTCGGCGGCAACGCCCCGCTCATCGTCTTCGAGGACGCGGACCTGGACGCCGCCGTCGAGGGCGCCTTCGCCGCGAAGATGCGCAACATGGGCGAGGCCTGCACCGCCGCCAACCGCTTCCTCGTGCACGAGGACGTGGCCGAGGAGTTCACGCAGAAGTTCGTGGCCAAGCTCGAGGCGCTCAAGCCCCTGCGCGGCACCGACCCGGAGTCCACCCTCGGCCCGATCGTGGACGAGGGCGCGCGCGACGACATCGACCAGCTCGTCCAGGACGCCGTGGCGGCCGGCGGCGAGGTGCTCACCGGCGGCCACAAGATCGAGGGCGACGGCTACTTCTACGCGCCGACCGCGATCAAGGTGGAGAAGGGCAACCCGATCCTCCAGCAGGAGATCTTCGGCCCGGTGGCCCCGATCGTGACCTTCTCCTCCGAGGAGGAGGCCATCGAGATGGCCAACGACACCGAGTACGGCCTCGCCTCCTACGTGTTCACGAAGGATCAGGCCCGGATGTACCGCGTGGCCGAGAGCATCGAGTTCGGCCTGATGGGCTACAACGTGGGCGTCATCTCCAACCCGGCCGCGCCGTTCGGCGGCGTGAAGCAGTCGGGCCTGGGCCGCGAGGGCGGCGCCGAGGGCATCGAGGAGTACACCTCGGTGCAGTACATCGGCATCGCCGACCCGTGGGCGGCCGCGAAGGCCTGACCTCTTCGCCGAGCCGTGTCCTCCGGGGGCGGTATCGGGTGGTATCCGACGTGGATACCACCCGATACCGCCCCCGAGGCGTATCAGCGGCCCGGGCTCGGCTCCCTAGAGTGGGGTGCATGGCCCACGCATCCGAGACCCCCCTCGCCTACCGCGCCCCCGCCCCGCAGCCGGACGACGACGGCGGCCCCCGCCGCGACGCGCGGGAGGAGAAGTCGGGACGTCGGCGGCGCCTCGAGTACCCGCCCGCACCCGAGCCGCTGCCGGTGCCCGTCGTGGACAACCACACGCACCTCGACTTCCGCGACGGCCTGGTCCGCGTGGACGTCCACCAGGCGATGGACGCGGCGGAGGCCGTGGGCGTGGTCGGTGCGGTCCAGGTGGGCTGCGACGTCGCCTCGGCCCGGTTCACGATCGCGGCGATCGAGGCCGAGCCCCGCCTGCTCGGCGCCGTGGCGCTGCACCCCAACGACGCGGCCCGCCTGGCCGAGCGCGGCGAGTTCGAGGAGGCGTTCGCGCAGATCACGGAGCTCGCCCGCCACCCCCGCGTGCGCGCGGTGGGAGAGACGGGCCTCGACTACTTCCGGACGCAGGACGAGGCCGGCCACGCGGCGCAGCAGGAGTCCTTCCGCCGGCACATCCGGCTCGCCCGCGAACTCGGCACGGCCCTGCAGATCCACGACCGGGACGCGCACGACGACGTCGTCCGGATCCTGCTCGAGGAGGCGGCCGACGGCGGGCTGCCCCCGCACGTGGTGTTCCACTGCTTCTCCGGCGGCCCCGATCTGGCCCGCACGTGCGCCGAGCAGGGCTGGCACATGTCCTTCGCCGGCCCCGTCACCTTCAAGGCCAACGACGAGCTGCGCGAGGCGCTGCGGATCGCCCCGGCCGAGCTGCTGCTCGTGGAGACGGACGCGCCCTTCCTCACGCCGCATCCGCACCGGGGCCGCCCCAACGCGCCCTACCTGATCCCGCTGACGCTGCGGGGCATGGCGGAGACGCGCGGCGACGACGTGGCGGCCCTCGCCCGCGCGGTGAGCGAGAACACCGCCCGAGTGTACGGGGCGTTCTAAGCCGATCCAGACCCGGCCCCTAGGATGAGCGACGTGCTGACCCGACTCCTCAAAGCCCGGCTGCCCGAGGGAACGCAGTACCTGGTGGACCGCCCCATGCGGATCCGCCTCGTGTTCGTGGTCCTCGGGTCCGTCCTCGTGGCCGGCCTCGAGATGGTGGCGCTCGCCTCGATCATTCCGCTGGTCAGCCTGCTGACCTCGGGTGAGCTGGGCTCCCCGGTCCTTGAAGGGCTGCTGGCCCGGTTCGGGGCCGTGACGGTGCCGGAGCAGACGGTGGCCTTCGCCGTCGTGATCGTGCTGGCCTTCCTGCTCAAGGCGATCCTGGTGCTCGCGTTCCGCTGGTGGACCATGGGGTTCACCAACCAGAACCTCATCCGCACGTCCGCCACGCTGCTGCGCTATTACCTCCGGGCTGACTATGGCCTGCACCTGACACGCACCGTGGGCACCCTGGTCAACAACGTGACCGGCACCTCCAGCATGGCGTACACGGGCGTGGTGAACGCGTCCGTCACGTTCCTCACGGAGGCCGTGACGCTCGTCGCGGTGGCGGTCGTGGTGGGCGTCTCCATGCCGCTGACGGGGCTCGGGATGGCCCTGTACTTCCTCGCCGTCGCCTGGGTGATCAAGACCGTGATCCGCCGCCCGGCCTCGCGTCTGGGCTGGACCCTGGTGACCACGGGGGAGCGGGCCAACACGGCGGCGCTGCAGGGCCTGGAGAACTACAAGGACGTGAAGATCCGCGGCAACGACTCGGCCTTCATGGAGGAGTACCGGGCCGCCCGCGCGGAGAGCGCCGAAGCCACGCGGCTCAAGATGATCCTCACGATGATGCCGCGCTACGTGCTCGAGGTCGCCTTCGTGGCCGCCATCGCGGCGCTCGTGGCCGTGGCCTTCGTCCAGGGCCGCGGCGGGGAGGCGTTCGGCTCGCTCGCCCTGCTCGCGATGGCCGGCTTCCGCGTGCTGCCGTCCATGGCCGCGCTCATGGCCACCACCAACGAGATCCGCACGTCCTGGCCGGCCTTCGAGCGCACGACGGCGGAGCTCGCCGCCGCGCAGCCGGTCCTGCACGCGGCGGACCGGCCCTACGAACGCATCACGTTCGAGGAGGCCATCGAGGTGCGGGACGCGTCCTTCACCTACCCCGGCAAGACCGAGCCGGTCCTGCGCGACATCGACCTGCGCATCCCCTTCGGCTCCTCGTACGCCTTCGTGGGCGGCAGCGGTGCCGGCAAGACCACCCTGGTGGACCTGGTCATCGGCTTCCACCACGCCCAGCGCGGCGGGGTCTACGTGGACGGGGTGGAGCTCGAGGCCAACCCGCGCGGCTGGTGGGACAACGTGGCGTTCGTCCCGCAGTCCGTCACCGTGGTCAACGGGACGGTGCTGCACAACGTGCTCCTGGACGTCGAGGCCGCCCAGACGGCGGACCGGGCCGAGGTGGAGCGCGTGCTGCGCGAAGCCCAGCTGGGCCAGTGGCTGGACGAGCTCCCCGACGGCCTGGACACCGTGATCGGCGAAGGGGCCGTGGGCGTCTCCGGCGGCCAGCGCCAGCGCCTGGGCATCGCGCGCGCGCTCTTCCGGCGCCCCCGCCTCCTCGTGCTCGACGAGGCGACGTCGGCCCTCGACAACCTCACGGAACGCCGGGTGACCGAGGTGATCGAGTCGCTGCGCGGCCGGATCACGGTCATCGTGGTCGCCCACCGTCTCTCCACGGTCAAGCGCTGCGATCAGATCGTGCTGATGGACCACGGTCGGATCATCGGCCAGGGCACGTTCGCCGGGCTGCAGGAGACGAGCCCCGAGTTCCGCGAGCTCGTCCGGCTCGGTGACCTCTCCACCTGAGCGGAGCCCGCGCCGCTGCGTCCAGGCTACCCCGTCCGGCGCCCCGATAGACTCGCGGGCATGGTCCAGCCCTCCCCGCACCCCGCCCCCGCCCCGCTGCTGAGCGCCGCGGACGTGCGGCGCATCGCCGCCGAGCTGGACCTGCGTCCCACCAAGCAGTGGGGCCAGAACTTCGTGATCGACCCGAACACGATCCGGCGCATCGTGCAGGCCGCGGACGTGACCGCGGACGAGCACGTGCTCGAGATCGGCCCCGGTCTGGGCTCGCTCACCCTCGGCCTGCTGGACGCGGCCGCCGCCGTCACCGCCGTCGAGATCGACTCGGTCACCGCCGCCCGCCTGCCGCGCACCGCCGCCGAGTTCCGCCCCGGGGCCGAGGACGCCCTCGCGGTGCTGCACGCGGACGCCATGACGCTGAGCGAGCAGGCACTGGCCGAGGTCCGGCCCGCCGCCGCCGCCGCCGGCCCCACCGCGCTCGTGGCGAACCTGCCCTACAACGTGGCCGTGCCCGTGCTGCTGCACGCGCTCGCGGTCCTGCCGGGGCTGCGGCACGGCCTGGTGATGGTGCAGGAGGAGGTCGCGGACCGTCTCGCGGCCGGGCCCGGCTCCAAGGTCTACGGCGTCCCGTCCGCCAAGGCGGCGTGGTACGCGGACGTGCGCAAGGCGGGCACCATCGGCACCCAGGTGTTCTGGCCCGCTCCGCGCATCCACTCCGGGCTGGTCGCCTTCACCCGGCGCGAGCCGCCGGCGGGCAGCACGTCCCGCCGGGAGGTCTTCGCCGTGGTGGACGCCGCCTTCGCCCAGCGCCGCAAGACCCTGCGCGCCGCGCTCGCCTCCTGGGCGGGGTCGCCGCAGGCGGCGGAGGACGCCCTGGTGGCCGCCGGCGTGGACCCGCGCGCCCGCGGCGAGGCCCTGGACATCGCGGCCTTCGCGCGGATCGCCGAGCACGGCCCGCGGCGTGCGGCGGAGGTGAGCGCATGACGACGGAGGACCTCGGCCTCGACCCCGCGGCCCGGCACGTCACGGTCAGCGCCCCCGGCAAGGTGAACCTGTCCCTGCGGGTGGGGCCGCCCGGCGCGGACGGCTACCACCCCGTGGCCACCGTGTACCTGGCCGTCAGCCTGCGGGAGACCGTCACGGCGATCGCGCGCACGGACGGGAGGATCACCGTCGGCCCGTCGGGCCGCCACATCAGTCTGGTGGACACCCAGGACGTGCCCTGGGACGAGCGCAACCTCGCGCACCGCGCCGCCGCACACCTGAGGCACACCCTCGGACTCGATCCTGACAGCCACGGCGTGCACCTCGAGGTCGCCAAGCAGGTCCCGGTCGCGGGCGGCATGGGCGGCGGCTCCGCCGACGCAGCCGCCGCGCTGCTCGCGTGCAGCGTCCTGTGGGAGACCGGGCACACCCGCGCCGAGCTCGCCGAGCTGGCCGCCCCGCTGGGCGCGGACGTGCCCTTCAGCGTGCTGGGCGGCGCCGCCGTCGGGCTCGGGACCGGGGCCGAGCTGACCCCCGTCGCGGCCCGCACCCCGGTGCACCTCGTCCTCGTCCCGGCGGACGCCGGGCTGTCCACCCCCGTGGTGTTCCAGACCCTGGACGAGCTGCGCCGGGAGGGCCACCTGCCCGACGGGCCGGCGCGCCCGGAGGTGAACGAGGCCGTCCTGCGGGCCCTCGCCGCGGCCGACCCGCTCGAACTCGCCACCGCCATGGACAACGACCTGCAGACCCCGGCCGTCGTCCTGTTCCCCGAGCTCTCGGACGTCCTCGACCTCGGCCTGGACGAGGGCGCGCTGCGCGGTATGGTCTCCGGCTCCGGCCCCACCCTGCTCTTCGTGGCCCAGGACGAGGCTTCCGCGCTGCGGCTGGCCTCGGCCATCGAGGAGCGCACGGGAGTGCGCGCCCTCCCCGTCCACGGCCCCGTGCCCGGCGCCCACGTGCTGTGACACCCGGCGGCGCACCCCGCCGCACCCTGACCACCCCTCCTCCGTCCGGAAAGGACCACCCCCTCCATGGCCCACCTGCTCGGCGCCGAGAACATCGGCATCGCCTTCGGAACCCGCACCGTCCTCGAGGGCCTCTCCCTCGGCGTGGATGAGGGGGACCGGATCGGACTCGTGGGCCGCAACGGCGACGGCAAGTCCACGCTCATGCGCATCCTCGCCGGCCTCCAGGAACCCGACACGGGCCGCGTCACCCGCCGCGGCGGCGTCCGCGTGGGCGTGCTGGACCAGCAGGACCGGCTCGACCCGGAGCACACCGTGCGTCAGGCCGTGGTCGGGGACGTGGACGACCACGTGTGGGCCTCGGACCCCAAGGCCCGGGACGTCCTGGGCGGTCTCCTCGACGGCTTCGACCTCGGCCAGCCCGTGCGGGGCCTCTCCGGCGGCCAGCGCCGTCGCGTGGCCCTGGCCCGTCTGCTCGCCGGGGACGACGACGTCCTCTTCCTCGACGAGCCCACCAACCACCTGGACGTCGAGGGCGTCGCGTGGCTCGCCCGCCACCTGAAGCAGCGCTGGCGCCCCACCGACGGCGGCCTCGTGGTGGTCACCCACGACCGGTGGTTCCTCGACGAGGTCTGCACGCGCACGTGGGAGGTGCACGACGCCACGGTGGACCCGTTCGACGGCGGCTACGCGGCGTGGGTGCTCGCGCGCGCGGAGCGCTCCCGGCAGGCGGCGGTGACGGAGCAGAAGCGTCAGCAGCTGGTGAAGAAGGAGCTCGCCTGGCTGCGCCGTGGCGCCCCGGCGCGTACGTCCAAGCCGAAGTTCCGCATCGAGGCGGCCAACGCCATCATCGAGGACGTCCCCGCCCCGCGCGACTCGGTGTCCCTGGCGAAGATGGCCACGGCCCGGCTCGGCAAGGACGTCCTCGACCTCGAGCACGTGAGCCTGACGCTGGGGGAGAAGCCGATCCTCGACGACGTCACCCTGCGCCTGGCACCCGGCGAGCGGCTCGGCGTGGTCGGCGTCAACGGTGCGGGCAAGTCGACCCTGCTGCGCCTGCTCGACGGCCGCATCGCCCCGGACTCGGGGCGGGTGAAGCGCGGCAAGACGGTGGTCTCGGCCACCCTCACCCAGGACGTGAAGGAGCTCGACGACGTCGCCCACCTGCGCGTCGCCGAAGTCATGGCCCGCGAAGGCTCGTCCTTCCAGGTCGGTAGCCGCGAGATGTCCTCCGGCCAGCTGCTCGAGATGCTCGGCTTCGGCACCTCCCGGCAGTGGACTCAGGTCTCGGAGCTCTCGGGTGGCGAGCGCCGGCGCCTGCAGCTGCTGCGCCTGCTCGTGGGTGAGCCCAACGTCCTCATGCTCGACGAGCCGACCAACGACCTGGACACGGACACCCTGGCCGCCGTCGAGGACGTGCTGGACGGGTGGCCGGGGACCCTGGTGGTGGTCTCCCATGACCGTTACCTGCTCGAGCGCGTCACCGACCACCAGGTCGCCCTGCTCGGGGACGGCAAGGTCCGCGGCCTGCCGGGCGGGGTGGATCAGTACCTCGAGCTGCGCGCCGCGATGGCCGAGGCCGGCGGCCCGGCCCGGGGAGCCGGCGCGGTACGGGGCCGCAACGACGTCGTCGGGACGTGCGCGGGCATGGGCGGGCCGGAGGAGGACACCGGGCCCACCGAGGCGGAGCGTCGGCTGGCCCGCAAGGAGATGGCCCGGCTCGAGAAGCAGATGACCCGGCTGCGGGACCGCAGGTCCGGCCTCGAGGCGCGGATGGCCGAGCTGGGGCAGGCGCAGGACTTCGATGCCCTCACCGCGGCCTCCGCCGACTTGAAGGACCTCGACGCACAGCTGGACGTCCTGGAAGAGGAGTGGCTGCAGGCTGCCGAACTCGCCGAAGGGGACTGACCGGCGGGCGCGCACAGGAGGGTGCGGCGGCCGTCACAGCCATTCACAATTTCCGCCCTATAATCGGGGGCCGGGGCACAGCACCATGCCTGACCCCACATGACGTGGACCATCCCCCCGCGTCAGGACGGAGGAGCAGAGCGTGATCGGGAGTCCCGGTGATGAGTCGACCGCGCTCCGCATGGGCTCGACCGCCCGCGGCCGTGTCCTGGGCCGGCCTTGGGAGCGGGGCCTCCCGCTGCTCGTCCTCATCGTGGACGTGGTCGCGGTCCTGCTCGCCACCTTCGTCTCGGCCCAGCTCCGCTTCGGCGGACCGCGGCGCACCACCCTCCCCGGCGCCGAAGTCATCGACTACAGCGTCATCAGCCTCGCGCTGAGCGCGGCGTGGGTGCTCGCGCTGAGCATCCAGGGCTCGCGGGACATCCGGATCCTGGGGGTGGGCAGCGAGGAGTACAAGCGGGTCCTGCAGGGCACCCTGTACCTCTTCGGCACCGTCGCGATCCTCGCCTATGCGGCAGGTCTCGAAGTGGCGCGCGGCTACGTGGGTCTGGCTCTGCCGTTGGGCGTGCTCCTGCTCCTGCTGGGCCGGTTCCTCGTGCGCGGGTGGGTGGCGCGGCAGCGCCACCACGGCAGGTTCCGGCGGCGGCTCCTGCTCGTCGGCGGCCCGAAGGCGGTCCGACACATCTTCCAGACCCTCGACTCCGAGGCCGGCGCCGGCTATGCCCCCGTGGCGGCGGCTCTCCCCGGATACAAGGCCCGGCGGGAGGACTACCTCCCGATACCGGTCTCCACGGACCTGGACACCGTGGAGGACGTGGTCGCCCTCGTGGAGGTGCGCGACGTCGAAGCCGTGGTGATCACCTCAGGCCACTCGTTCGTCCCCGGGGACGTCCGCCGACTGGGGTGGGAGCTGCAGGAGCGCGGCGTCTCCCTGATCATGGCGCCCGCGCTCGTGGACGTCGCCGGACCCCGCCTCCACACGCAGCCCCTCGCGGGTCTGCCGCTCATCCACCTCTCCACCCCGCGCCTCTCCGAGGGCAAGGCGTTCGCCAAGCGGGCGTTCGACGTCGTCGCGTCGGGTCTGGGCCTGATCGCCATCTCGCCGCTGTTGATCGCCGTCGCGATCGCGGTCAAGGCCACGGACGGCGGGCCGGTGCTGTTCCGGCAGGAGCGGATCGGTCTCGGCGGCAGGCCGTTCACCATGCTCAAGTTCCGTTCCATGGTGGTGGACGCCGAGGAGATCCGGGAGCGGCTCGTCTCGGACGGCGGGGATGCGGACGTGCTGTTCAAGATGAAGGACGACCCGCGCATCACCCGGGTCGGCAAGCTCATCCGCCGCACCAGCATCGACGAGCTGCCCCAGCTCGTGAACGTGTTGCGGGGGGACATGTCCCTCGTGGGTCCGCGGCCCCACCTGCCGCATGAGGTCGAGGCCTATGAGCAGTATGTGCACCGCCGCTTCCTGGTGCAGCCCGGCATCACGGGCCTCTGGCAGGTCTCCGGCCGCTCCGACCTCCCGTGGGAGGAGGCGGTCCGCCTGGACCTCTACTACGTGGAGAACTGGTCCATCCTGGGCGACCTCGTGATCCTGGGCCGGACCGTCAAGGCCGTGGTCGCCGCCGACGGCGCCTATTGACCCCGGATCCGCGCGACCTGTGTGGAAGAATGGGCCGTCGTCGCCGCCCCCTGGGGTCCGGCGCTCCGCCCTGGTGTAATGGCAGCACGCCGGCCTTTGGAGCCGTGCGGTCTAGGTTCGAATCCTAGGGGCGGAACCCCCGTCCTCTGACCCCCACCGGTGCAGGAGCCCCCATGTCCCAGCCGTCCGCCCGTCCCTCCGCCGTGATCGTCCTGGCCGCGGGCCAGGGCACCCGCATGAAGTCGACGACGCCGAAGATCATGCACGCGATCGGGGGGCGCTCCCTCGTGGGCCACGCGCTCGCGGCGGCCTGGTCGCTCGCGCCGGAGCACCTCGTGGCCGTGGTCCGGCACGAGCGGGCCCGCGTGGCCGAGCACATCGAGACGGTTGCGGCCCAGCTGGGTATCGACGCGCTGGCGATCGCCGACCAGGACGACGTGCCGGGCACCGGCCGCGCCGTCGAGCTGGGCCTGGCCGCCCTGCCCGCGGACCTCGAGGGCACCGTCGTGGTGACCTACGGTGACGTCCCGCTGCTGACCCCGGAGACCCTCGCCCGGCTCGTCGCGGACCACGAGGCGGACGGCAACGCCGTCACCGTGCTCACCGCCACCCTCGAGGACGCCACGGGCTACGGCCGCATCGTCCGCGACGCCGAGGGCCTCGTGGAGCGGATCATGGAGCACAAGGACGCCCTCGCCCATGCCGAGTCCACGGGGGACGACTCCTTCGTGGCGATCCGCGAGGTCAACTCCGGCATCTACGCCTTCGACGCCGCCCTGCTGCGCCGCACCCTGCCGGAGATCTCCACGGACAACGTGCAGGGCGAGAAGTACCTCACGGACGTGCTCGGCATGGCCCGCGCCGAGGGCGGCCGCGTCGCCTCGGTGGGCACGGACGACGTGTGGGAGGTCGAGGGCGCCAATGACCGCCGTCAGCTCTCCGACCTGGGCCGCCAGCTCAACGACCGCGTGCTGCGCGGCTGGATGAAGGAGGGTGTCACGGTCGTCGACCCGTCCTCCACGTGGGTGGACGTCACCGTCTCCCTCGCCTCGGACGTCACGCTCAAGCCCGGCACCCAGCTGCATGGGGCGACGTCGGTGGCCACGGGCGCCGTCGTCGGCCCGGACTCCACCCTCACGGACACGCAGGTGGGGGAGGGCGCCGTGGTGAAGCGCACCGACGCCACGGAGGCCGTGATCGGCGCGGGCGCGACCGTCGGCCCGTTCACCTACCTGCGCCCGGGCACGGTGCTGGGGGAGGACGGCAAGATCGGCGCGTTCTACGAGACCAAGAACGTGACCGTGGGCCGCGGCGCCAAGCTCTCCCACCTGGGCTACGCCGGGGACGCCGAGATCGGCGAGTACACCAACATCGGCTGCGGCAACATCACCGCCAACTACGACGGCGTCGCCAAGCACCGCACCGTGATCGGGGCCCACGTGCGCACCGGCTCAAACACGGTGTTCACGGCCCCGGTCTCGGTGGGCGACGGCGCCTACACCGGTGCCGGCGCGGTGGTCCGCGACGACGTCCCGGCCGGCGCCCTGGCGCTGAACGCCGTGGCGCAGCGCACCATCGAGGGCTGGGTGCCCGCCAAGCGCCCGGGCACCTCCTCGGCCGAGGCCGCGCGGGCCGCCGGCGCGGAGGGCTCCGGCGCTCAGGGGTGACCCCGCGCGCCCGACAAGAGGTCGGCGTGTCACAACCGTACCGATTCCGGTACGGTTGTGACACCAGAGATGAGGTGGTGATCCCGTGACGTATCGTGACGATCTGTGGGACGTGGCTGCGGGGAACCACGGGGTCATCGCCACTACGGAAGCGGAGGAGGCGGGCGTGCCCGCCGTCGAGGTCCGCAAGCTCGCCCAGCGCGGCGTTCTGCGGAGGCTGGCCCACGGGGTGTACCTCCATCGCCAGGTTCCCCGCGACCGGTTCACGGACGCGGCGGAGGCCGTGGCCACGGTCGGTGAAGATGCATTCCTGGACTGGGACGCAGTGCTGTCACTGTACGACCTCGCCCTGGTCGATCCCTCCGTCGTACGGGTGGGCGTGACGAGGCGGTACCGCGGCTCGCCGCGCGCGCATGTACGAGTGACACGACGCCGTCCCCCGCCGGGCGACGAGGACCTCACCTTTCACGGCGGCGTGCGAGGCCTCACGATCAACCAAGCCCTTCGTGAGGCACTCGACCGCATCCCTCTCGAGCGCGTCGCCGCTGCGATCGAGGAGGCCCGCGCGCGCGGGCTGCTCACGGTGGGCGAGGCGAGGAGCTTGAAGAAGGACCTGGAGGCGCGGCAGAACGGTGGACATCGTGGCGGTCGATGACGTGGTCGTGGGCCTGGGCGATCTGGGAGCTCGAGGTGCGCCCAGGAGCGAAGGCCAACTCAACCGTCGACTGGAGGCGATCGCTGACGCGATGGGCGTTCCGGTGGACCGGGCGCGCCGGTTGCTGGGAGCAGTGATCGTGGCGCAGATGTTGCCGGAAGGCGTCGTAGTCAAGGGTGGAAATGGCGTTCGACTCCGACATGGAGCCACCGGGACGCGGGCGACCCGGGATCTCGATCTACTGGCTCGCGATCCCCAGCAGGCGCTGAAGGACTTGACCGGGTTCGTCGACCGGGGATGGGGGGCCGCGCCCGGGAGCAAGAGAGAACTCAAGGCCGACCCGGCTGCGACCCGGGTGGCCTTCTTCGGCACGGTGCATGAGGACGATCCTGCGGAGCCTCTCGGAGTGCCCGATCCCTACGTCCTGTCACGAGCGAAGGTGACCCTGCATTTTCTCTCCCCGAGGACAAGTTGGGTGTCGGTCCCGATCGAGATCGGGCGCGACGAATTCGAGGGCAGCACGCTGGCGCAGCCAGTCGAGGTCGTGGCACCCCAGGTCGCGGAGGCGGTCACCGCGTTGGGATGTGGAACACCGCGGTCTGTGGCCGTGATGGCTGTCGAGCAGCAGCTCGCACAGAAGATCCATGCCGTCACGGATCCACATCAGACGCGAGGCCACGATCTCGTGGACATCCAGTTGCTCTGGCATGGGGCGGAGGCCGAGGGTGGTGTCGACATCCCGTTGCTCGCAGATCTCGTCAGCCGTACTTTCATGTTTCGGTCACCCGGCCGGACTGCGGCAGGACACACACCGCATGAGTGGCCGCCTCCGGTCGCTCACGTCCGGACTCTCGAGCAGGGGTACCTGGATGCGCTGGAGGAGACACGAGTGGGTGCGGAGGGACAGGCCAGGCTCCTGCAGCCGCGCGTGTCCGACGCGGCGGATTGGCTGGAGTCGTTGATCACAAGGATCGCGCGGGCCGCCGGCGCGGAGGGCTCCGGCGCTCAGGGCTGACCCCGCGCGCCCTAGGATGGGTGCGAGGACCGGGCCCTTCAGGCGGCCCGCTGGACGTCGGCCGCGCGCCGCCGCCGGGCATGGAACGTGCAACCACGAAGGATGTTGAGGACGTCATGACGGAGCTGAGCCGCAGCGAGGACAAGCGACTGGTGCTGGCCACGGGCCGCGCCCACCCCGAGCTCGCGCAGGAGATCGCCGAGGAGCTGGGCACCGAGTTGCTCCCCATGAGCGCCTACGACTTCGCCAACGGCGAGATCTACGTGCGCTCGGGCGAGTCGGTGCGTGGCAAGGACGTGTTCATCATCCAGTCGCACCCGGCGCCGCTGAACAACCACCTCATGGAGCAGCTGATCATGGTGGACTCCATGAAGCGCGCCTCCGCCCGCCGCATCACGGTGGTCTCGCCGTTCTACCCGTACGCTCGCCAGGACAAGAAGGGCCGCGGCCGCGAGCCGATCTCGGCCCGTCTCGTCGCGGACCTGTACAGGACCGCCGGCGCCTCCCGTGTGATGAGCGTGGACCTGCACACCGCCCAGATCCAGGGCTTCTTCGACGGCCCGGTGGACCACCTGTTCGCCATCCCGCTGCTGGCGGACCACATCCGCTCCAGCGTGGAGGGCGAGGAGGTCACGGTGGTCTCCCCGGACACCGGTCGCGTGCGCGTGGCCGAGCAGTGGGCGGACCGCCTGGGCGGCGTGCCGCTGGGCTTCGTGCACAAGAGCCGGGACCTCACCGTTCCGAACAAGGCCGAGTCCAAGACCGTGGTCGGGGACGTCGAGGGCCGCGTCTGCGTGCTGATCGACGACATGATCGACACCGGCGGCACCATCGCCGGCGCCGTGCAGATCCTCAAGGACGCCGGCGCGAAGGACGTCATCATCGCCGCCACGCACGCGGTGTTCTCGGACCCGGCCGCCCAGCGTCTCGGCGAGTGCGGCGCCCGTGAGGTCGTGGTGACCAACACCCTGCCCATCCCGGAGGAGAAGCGCTTCGAGACCCTCACCGTGCTCTCGATCGCCCCGCTGATCGCCCGCGCGATCCGCGAGGTCTTCGAGGACGGCTCGGTCACCAGCCTCTTCGACGGCGTCGCCTGACCATGGCCGAGCGCGTCGAGCCGGCCCACGGGGACCACGGCGGCGCGGTCGCCGCGCCGCAGCCTCACCGTCCGCGCCTGCCGTTCTGGGCCTCCCTGCTGCTGAACGTGGTGGTGGCCATCGCGGTCGTCGCCGTGGTGCAGGCCCTGTGGGTGAAGGTGTACTCGGTGCCGTCCGGCTCGATGGAGAACACCCTCGAGGTGGGGGACCGCATGCTGGTCAACCGCACCGCCTACCCGGACGGGATGGCCGACTCCCAGGACGTGGTGGTCTTCACGGCCAACGAGGACTGGGCGCACCCCATGCCACCGGAGGGGGCCGTGGAGAACGCCGTCCGCACGTTCGGCGACCTCACCGGCATCGGCCGCTCGCACGAGCAGGCGTTGGTCAAGCGCGTGGTCGGCACCGCGGGGCAGACCGTGGAGTGCTGCACCGCCGAGGGCGCGGTGACGGTGGACGGGGAGCCCGTGGACGAGCCATACATCCACAACGACCTGCCGTTCATCCGGGACGAGCTGGACTGCGAGTCCGAGGTGATGTCCGCGCGCTGCTTCGGCCCGGTCACCGTGCCGGACGACTCGATGCTCGTGCTCGGCGACCACCGTTCGAACTCGGCCGACTCCGTGATCGCGTGCCGCGGCATCCCCGCCGACCAGGCCGGGGACTGCGCCCGCTTCGTCACCCGCGAGGACATCGTGGGCGAGGTCTTCGTGACCGTCTGGCCGCCCACGCACTGGGGCGGACACTGATCTCCTGAGGGGGCGGGGCGTCCTGGGCGCCGGCCGCCTCCGGGCCGGGCCGGTTCAGCCGGTCCTGGCCAGTTCCGCGGTGACCAGGGCGTCCATCGCCTCGTGCACCCGGGCCTCGGCGTCCTCGGGCACGGGTCCTTCGGTGCGGAGGCGGGCCACCACGTCGGCGGCCGTCCGCGGCTCGTCCAGCAGGAGCCAGACGGACGGGCCCAGACCTTCGAGCACGACCAGGCGGTCCGAGGCGAGCAGGACCAGGCGGCCGTGGTCGGTCAGGATGCCGTCGTCGACGGCGCAGCGGGACACCGCGCCCGGGGTTGCCACTCCGACGGAGGCCGAGAGCTCTTCCTCGGTGAGCGCCTCCCAGGCGGGGGTGACGGGCGTGGGCGGGGCCGCCAGGAGGCCGTCGACGACATCCCGCAGGTCCTCCGCTTCGGCGTAGACCAGGCGTTGGGCGCCGCCGACCGCGTCGAGGACGCGGCAGAGCGTCACGAGACCGCGGGGGAGCAGGGAGAGGGAGGACGTCTGGGGGACGAGCGCCCCCAGCGCAGCCACGAGCTCTATGGCCTCCGCCCGCGGCGTCACCGGGCCTGCCGGATCCCGCACGCGGTCCAGCACGGCGATCCGGGCCAGCCGGGCGTCGGGGAGGGTCGGACCGAGACCCAGGTCGTCCGGGCCGCGCTGGGTCTTCGGGCGCACCCCCCGTGACCCCAGCAGGGACAGCGGCTTGGGGTAGGGCGTGACGGTCAGGCCGTCCGGTGCGATGATCGCCGTCTCGTCGGTGAGGTAGGCGAAATGGGGTCCCAGCCGGCGCGTGGCCGTCGTCTTGCCCGTCCCGGACGCCGCCACCAGGACCATCGCCGCCCCGGTGTCCGGTGCGGCGAGGCACGCGGCATGGAACAGCAGGTGGGTGCCGCGGGCGGACTCGATCGCCCGTGAGGTCGCCAGGAACACCAGGTCCTCGTGCCACTGGAGCCACGGACGCGCGGCGCCGGCGCCCCGGTGCGCATCCGCGTCGGCGGGCGGCTGCACGACCTCCACACCGCACCGGGCCCAGGACGCGATGACCTCCGCGCGCTCGTCTCCTGTGAGGCCGCTCACCGTCACGGCATCGAGACCGGTGCCGATGCGCAACGCGGTGGTCTCGCTCATGGCTTCGTCCTCCCCCTGGGCGCCGGGCATGGTTCACCCCTTCCATCCCGTGGCTGTCCGGTCAGTGTACTGAGAGCCGTGCGGGCGGCCATGGCGCCGCCCCACTGGCTGGCACGGGTCTTCGCCAGAGCCTCCCTATACTCGACACAGGTTCTCGGGCGCTGAGTGCGCCGTCCATCCGAGCTGAGGGAGGAGCCCGCATGGCAGCCCAGTCGCCCACGGCGGCGGTGACCGTGGTGATCCCGCACTACGGCGATCCGGCCCCCACCCTCGCCCTCGTCGACCGCCTGCTGACCGATCCCGGAGACGCGCTGGTCGCCGTCGTGGTCTCGGACGACGCCTCGCCCACCCCGTACCCCGAGGCGCACGATCCGCGTCTGACCGTGGTGCGCCGCGAGCGCAACGGCGGCTTCGGCGCGAACGTGAACACCGGCCTGGCCGCGGTCACCACCGAGCTGGCCCTGGTCCTCAACTCGGACGCGGAGATCACGGGGGCGCAGATCGACGCGCTGGTGGCGGCGGCCGCCCCGTATCAGCCGGCCGTGGTCAGCCCGCAGGTCGTCAACGAGGACGGCACGCCGCAGTGGTCCGGGCGGCACTTCCCGACGGTCCTGCACCAGACCGTGGAGTGGCTGACTCCGCTGGCCCGCTTCCGTCACCTGGACGTGCTCCACGAGGCCGTGGGGCACGACGTCGCGGCGGCCCGGTCCGCCTCGCCCGTGGCGGTCGACTGGGTGATGGGCGCCGTGCTGCTCCTGCCGATGGCCCAGGTCCGCGCCGTCGGCGGGTTCGACGAGGAGTACTTCATGAATTCCGAGGAGGTCGACCTGCAGCGCCGCCTGCGCGAGCGCGGCGTGCCGTCGATCGTGGTCCCGGCCGTCCGTGTGCCGCACGGGCTGCACGGCTCCTCGGATCCGCTGCGCCGGCGCGGCTGGCTGGTGGACTCCCGGTACCGCTACGCCCGGAAGTTCGGTCACCCCCGGGTCCTCAGGGCCGCGCTCACCGCGGCCACCGGGGCGAACTTCGCCGTGAACGCGCTCCGGCAGGCCCGGGGTGTGGACGTGGACGCCCGCGCCGTGTTCCGGGACGAGCACGCGCTGGTCTGGAAGGGGCAGCGCCGATGAGCGCCACCGGCTACACCGTGGCCGCGCCGCCCGAGGCGCGGGGCGGCCGCTCACCGGAACGGCTGTTCCTCGTCTCGCCGGCGTTCCACGGCTATCACCGCTCCATCGCGGCGGCGTGGGCGGCCCAGGGCTTCGACGTCACGGTGCACTGTTACGACGCCTACGCCACGCTCGGCATGAAGCTGCGGAACAAGGGGCTGCTCGAGCTGCCGCAGAAGGTGGGCGTGGACCGCACGGCCGCGCGGGTCGCCTGGGACACGGGGCGGGCCGTGGCCGCCCTGCGCGAGGCCCGGCCGGACCGCGTGCTCGTGATCAAGGGGGACTCGCTGGGCGAGGACTTCTGGTCCGAGATCCTCGATGCGGGCCTGCCCCGCATGCTCTGGCTGTACGACGACCTCGCGCGGCACGACTACTCGATGGAGTTCCTGCGCTCCGTCGGGCCGGTGCTCAGCTACGCCCGCTCCGAGGCCGAGCTGCTGGCCGGCGAGGGCGTGGACGCCCACTACATGCCCAACGGTTTCGACCCGGCGATGGCGCTGCCCCAGGTGCCGCGGCGCGATGAACTGGTCTTCGTGGGCTCGCGCTACCCGAACCGCGTGGAGCTGCTCACCCGCCTGGCCGCGGCCGGGGTGCCGGTGCGCGCCTACGGGCGTCAGTGGAGCCACCACCCGGTGGACCGCCTGCGCACGTGGGAGCTGACCCGTCCGGACCTGCCAGCCGAACGGGACATCCCCCTCGAGGAGGCGTACGCCGTTCAGGCGGCCGCCGCGGGCGCCATCAACATCCACGGGTTGCAGGCCGGCCACGCGATGCGGACCTTCGAGGTGCCCGGCATGGGCGGTCTCCAGCTGGTCGATCGGGCCGACGTGGCCGAGTTCTACGTCCCGGACGAGGAGGTGCTCGTCTTCGAGGACGCGGACCACCTCATCGAGCTGGGCCGCCGGATCGTCGCGGACCCCGCCTGGGGAGCGCGCATCCGAGAGGCCGGCCGCCGCCGGTCGCACGCGGAGCACACGTTCGCGCACCGGGCGGCCATGGCCCAGGGGTGGTGGGCATGACCGACGCGCCCCTCTTCTGGCGCTCCGAGGATCTGCCGCGCTGGCAGGCGTGGCAGCGCGCCCAGTGGCCGTTGACCCGGCGGGCCGCGGACACCGCGCGCTCGACCGTGCGCGGCGTGGCCGGCGCCCTGACGCGCCGCCGGCCCACCGGCGACGACGTCCCCCGCCTGCTCCTGCCGGCGGGGGACGTGCACACGCTCGTCGCCCTCGAGTCCTTCGGCCCCACGCAGCTGGCCGCACTGGCCTCGCCCGTGGCCGCCCTGGCGACTGCGCGGCCGGAGGTCGCCGCCGGGGTCGGCTGGGTGTTGCCCGCCGGTGACGCACCCGCTCTGCCCGGGGCCGCGGGTCACCGAGAGCACGCCGCCACCGCCGACGTCGTGACGGAGCGCCTGTCCGGTCTCCGCCGCGTCCTGGTGGCGGGGGAGTACCTGCCCTCGGGCCGCGCCGCCGTGCGCTGGGCCCGGCAGCGGGGGGCGCGGGTCGGCGTCGTCCAGCACGGGCTGCTGGCCGTGTCCACGCCGCCTGTCCCGCAGGACGCCACCCTGTACGCCTTCACGAGCGCGGACGCGGACTGGTGGACCCAGGGCCGCGCCGATGTGGAGGCCGTCCCGGTGGGTTCGGCACTGCTGGAGCAGGCCCGCCGGACCGCGCCCGCGCTCGCGGGTGCCGGGGACGACGGCCCCGGGGTGTTCCTCGGCCAGCTGCACGGCGCCGAGCTGCCCCGCCGGGACTTCGCCGCGGCCGCCGAACAGTACGTGCGGGCCACCGGCGCCGCCTACCGCCCCCACCCGGCCGAGCGGGACCGTCTCTCCCGCGGCCAGCACGCGGCCTGGCGCAGAGCCGGTGTGCGGATCGACGACGCCGGGGCGCCCCTCGTCGCCACGCGCGGGCCCGTGGCCGCCGTCTTCTCCACCGGGATCCTCGAGGCCGCGCAGGCCGGCAGACCTGCGTGGGCCGTCCACCCGGACCCGCCCGCCTGGCTCGAGGGGTTCTGGCGGCGCTACGGCATGACCCGGTGGCGGCCCGGCCGCACACCGGAGCCCACCCCGGCCCTGGCCTCGCCGACCGCGGACCCCGCGGCCGCGATCGCCGAGCACGTCTGGAAGGAGTCCGCGTGAGCATCCTGTGCGTCATCCCCGTGCGCGGCGGGTCCCGGGGGCTGCCCGGCAAGAACATCCGCCTCCTGGGCGGCCACCCGCTCGTGGCCTGGACCATCCAGGCCGCCCTCGAGGCGGAGGAGGATCTGCACGTGGTGGTCTCCACGGACTCGGCCGAGATCGCCGAGGTCGCCCTCCGCTACGGCGCGGACGTCCCGGGCCTGCGCCCGGCCCACCTGGCGCAGGACTCGACCCCCACCGAGCCCGTGATCGAGCACGTGCTCGCGGCCGAGCGCGCGGCCGGCGTCGAACCCGAGGGCGTGATGCTGCTCCAGGCCACCAGTCCGCTGCGCCTGCCCGGCACCCTAGACCGCGCCGTGCGGCAGTTCCGGGACACGGGGGTGGACTCGCTGGTCGGCGTCGTCCCGGTGTCCCCGTTCCTGTGGCGCCATCCCGAGGATCCCGACGGGGAGCCGATCCCGGACTTCGACGTCACGGCGCGCAAGCGCCGGCAGGACATGTCGCGCGCCGACCTGCGGTTCCGCGAGAACGGCTCGCTGTATGTGACGCGCCCCTGGGTCTATGACCGGCTGCACAACCGGCTCGGCGGCCGGATCGGCATGCTGGAGCTCGACGACCTCGAGGGCGTGGACATCGACACCGAGCTGGACTTCGCCCTGGCCGAGCAGCAGATGGACCAGTACCTGGCGGTCCAGAAGGTGCTCCAGCACCACCCCGACCTCGGTGCCCCGCGCACCGCCGAGACCCCCACCACCGGCCCGAACCGCACCCCCGGAGGCGCGCAGTGATCATCGAACGCAGGCTCACCCCCTACCTCGTCTTCCCCGAGGACTCGCTCCTGGTCGCCCTGCAGAAGATGACCGACAACCGCGAGCGCATCGTGTTCGTGGTGGATTCCCACGGTTTCCTCGTCGGCTCCCTGACGGACGGGGACGTGCGCCGCTGGCTCGTGGCCCATCCGGAGGCGTCGCTGGACGTGGCCGCGGCCGACGTCGCCCATCGCGACCCGGCGACGGCGCCCCTGGGCGCCTCCCCGGCCGAGATGCGCGAGGCCCTGCCCGCCGGGGCGCTGCACCTGCCGCTGCTGGACGAGCGCGGCCGCCTGACGGCCCTGGCGATCAACCGGGAGGCCGAGCTGCGGATCGGCGGGCACCGGATCGGGGAGGGCCACCCGGCGTTCCTGATCGCGGAGATCGGCAACAACCATCAGGGTGATGTGGACCTGGCCCGCCGTCTCGTGGACCTGGCCGTCGAGGCGGGTGCGGACGCCGTGAAGTTCCAGCTGCGGGACATGGACGCCCTGTACCGGCAGTCCGGTGCGGCCACCGCCGGCGAGGACCTGGGGGCCCAGCGCACCCTGGACGAGCTGGCCAAGTTCTCGCTCTCCGCCGAGGACATGGTGCGGGTGTTCGACCACGTCCGGGACGCCGGCGTCGCCCTGATGTGCACCCCGTGGGACGCCCCGTCCATGCGGGTGCTGCGCGAGTACCCGGTGGACGGCGTGAAGATCGCCTCCGCGGATCTGACGAACCATGGTCTGCTGCGGGACGCGGGCGCCTCCGACCTGCCGATGGTGCTCTCCACCGGCATGTCCCGGGAGGAGGAGATCCGCGAGTCGGTGGCCCTCGTGCGCTCCTTCGGCGTCCCCTTCGCGATGCTGCACGCCCAGTCCACGTACCCCGCCCCCTACAAGGACGTGAACCTGGCCTACCTGGACCGGCTCGCGGAGATCGCGCAGACGCCGGTGGGCTACTCGGGCCACGAGCGCGGCTTCCACGTGGCGCTGGCCGCGGTGGCCCGGGGCGCTGCGATCATCGAGAAGCACTTCACCGTGGACCGCGGGCTCGAGGGCAACGACCACAAGGTCTCCCTGCTGCCGGAGGAGTTCGCGCAGATGGTGCGGCAGACCCGGGACATCGAGGAGTCGATCGGCGTCGGGACCGAGCGCGTGGTCTCCACAGGCGAGGCGATGAACCGCATCAACCTGGCCAAGTCCCTGGTGGCGGCCCGCCCGCTGCAGGCCGGCGCCACGATCACCGAGGCGGACGTGACCGTGAAATCCCCGGGCCGTGGCCTGCAGCCCAACGAGCTGCCGCGTCTGGTCGGCCGCACGCTGCACCGCGAGATGGCCGAGGGCGACTTCTTCTTCGCCGGTGACCTCACGGACTCGGTGCCCACCGGGCGCCAGTTCCAGTTCCGGCGCCCCTGGGGCCTGCCGGTGCGCTACCACGACGTCGAGGCGCTGACGAAGGACTGCACCCCGGACTTCCTGGAGTTCCACTTCTCCTACAAGGACCTCGAGATCGACATCGACTCGGTGTTCACCGAGCCCATGCCGATGGGCTTCACCACCCACCTGCCGGACATCTTCTCCGGTGACTTCCTCGTGGATCTGGCCAGCGACGACGACGCCGTGTGGGAGCGCTCGATCGCCGAGGTGCAGCGCACGATCGACATCACCCGGGACCTGAAGCGCTGGTTCCCGAACGAGGAGGAGCCCATCATGGTCATCACCATGGGCGGGTTCACCCTGGACCGGCACATCCGCCCGGAGGAGCGGCTGCCGAAGTACGAGCGCATCGCCGAGGCCGTGCAGCGCCTGGACACCTCCGGCATCCGGATCGCCGCGCAGACGCTGCCGCCGTTCCCGTGGCTGATGGGCGGTCAGCAGTACCACAACCTCTTCATGGACCCGGACGACACCGTGGCGTTCGTGGAGGCCACGGGGGTGCCGCTGTGCCTGGACATCTCCCACTCCAAGCTCTCGGCCACGTTCCTGGGGATCCCCTTCTCGGAGATGGTGGAGAAGCTGGCCCCGCACACCATCCACCTGCACCTCGTGGACGCCACCGGTGTGGACGGGGAGGGGCCGCAGATCGGCGAGGGCGACGTCGACTGGCCCGTGCTGTGCGAGCAACTGGACCGCCTGGCCCCCGGGGTGAGCTTCATCCCGGAGATCTGGCAGGGCCACATCAACAACGGCGAGGGCTTCTGGACGGCCCTGGACCGCTTGGAGCAGTGGCTGTGATCCCCGAGGCGGCGACGAGCACCCCGGCCCCGCTGACGCTCTGGGTGGTGCCCGTCGCCGACCTCGGCGGCGTGGCCCGGCACGTCCTCGACGTCGCGCGCGTGGGCCTGCCCGGTCTGCGTCTGGCGGTGCTGTGCCCCGAGGGACCGCTCGCCGAGCGCCTGCGCGAGCAGGGTGCGGCGGTGTTCACCGGGGACGTCGGTCCCGACGCCGGCCTGGCCGCCTCGGTGCGCACGCTCCGGACGGCGGTGCGCACCCTGCGTCCGGCCGCGGTCCACACGCACCTGGCCTACGCCGACCTCGCGGCGTTCACCGCGTTCGGCCCGGGGCGGGCCCGGCAGCGGGCCGGTGCGCCGGCGCTGCTCAGCACCGAGCACGGGATCGCCCCGGACGACGGGCTGTACAACCGCGCCGCGGCGGCCCGGGTGAAGAACGCCGCGCACCGCGCCCGGCTGCGCGGCACGGACCTCGTGATCGCGGTGGCGCAGTCCACCGCGGACGTGCTGCGCCGCAAATGGGGCGCGGGGGCGCCCCTCACCGTGGTGCGCAACGGCGTGGACGGGCCCGCGGTGCGCGCCGCGGCCGCGGGGCAGCGGCGCGCACCGGGGGAGGGGCTGCGGATCCTCTCCCTGTCCCGGCTGGCCCCCGAGAAGAACCTCGACCGGCTGATCGCCGCACTGCCCGCCCTGCTGGAGCGCGACCCCGGGACGCGGTTGACGCTGGCCGGCTCGGGTCCCCTGGAGGGGCAGCTGCGCGCTCAGGCCGAGGCGCTCGGTGTCGCGGATGCGGTCGACCTGCCCGGCTTCGTGGAGCCGTGGGGGGCCATGGCCGAGCACGACGTGCTGGTGCAGCTCTCGGCGTGGGAGAACCTCAGCTATACCCTGCTCGACGCTGCGGCCGCGGGCCTGCCCGCCGTCGCCACGGACGTGGGCGGCAACGGAGAGATCCTGCCGCCCGAGCGCCTGGTCCGCGAAACCACTCCGGAGGCCATCGCCGACGCCGTCGTGCGCGCCGCCGCCGAGGGCCCGGGCGAGGTGCGCGTGGGCGACGTGGAGACCATGGCCCGGGCGGTCGCCGAGGCGACCCTCGAGGTGCTCGGGCGCCGGGTGGGGAAGGGCGGGCACCGATGACCGCGGCGAGCCCGAACGAGCCGGGGGCGGCCTCGGTGGCCCCGGCCGAGAAGCGAGTGCCGGGACCTCGGTTCCGGGAGCTGGACGGTCTTCGGGGGATCGCGGCGCTGGCCGTGGTGTTCTCGCACTTCGGCGGTACGCACAATTTCCACTACCGCGACGATCCCCCCGCTTTTCATGACTTCGTCTGGGGTGGCACGGGGGTCCAGCTGTTCTTCATGATCAGCGGTTTCGTGATCCTCATGACCGCGCGCCGGGCCTCGCGTCCCAGCGATTTCGTCATCTCCCGAGCCGCCCGGCTGTACCCGCCGTACTGGCTCTCGCTTGCATTCGCCGTGGTGATCCTCGCCCTCGTTCAGGTGCCGGGGTACTCGCTGAGTCCGGGGCAGATCATCGTCAACCTCACGATGGTCCAACGATGGTTGCTGGTCGACGATGTGGTCGACGTCTACTGGACCCTGGCGGTCGAGATGCAGTTCTACGCACTTGTCTTGACCCTCCTCATCCTCAGCCGGTGTCGCCTGTCGGACCGTCTGGTCCTGTGGGCATGCCTGGGTTGGTCTGTGTTGTCCTGGACGGTGGTGGCTGTGACGTCACAGGCCGCGGCGCCACGCCCAGCGGGGGACCCCACGTGGGTCAAACTCGTCAACAACATCACTGTTGCCGAGTATGCGCCCATGTTCGTCCTGGGCATGGTGGTGTTCCTGGCACGGGAGACGGGTCGCCACCGACGAGCGGTGGCCGCAGCCTATCTATCGGCTGTCGTGAGCCCCTTCGTCTTGCGCGACATGACCCTTGGGCTCTGGGTGCTGGCAGCAGCGACCCTGTTCACTGCTGTGGCCCTCCGACGAAGGACGTGGCTCCTCACAACGCCGCCCTTCCAGTTCTACGGCCGGATCAGCTACTCCCTGTACATCATCCACGTCATTCCCGGTTATCTGGTCATCCATGCTCTATGGCCGTACGTAGGCCGAAACATGGCCATGCTCGTGGCCTTGGCCGTGGTCTCCGTGCTCGCCTGGGCCCTGCAGAAGTACGGCGAGGAGCACCTCGGCCGCGCGGCCAAGCGGGGGCTGACCCGCGTCCGCTCCGTCGTGGACGCGCGGACCGGACATCCCCGATCCCTGGAGCCGGCCCGATGACCGGACGCATCTGGATCCTGGCGAACCAGGGCGAAGTGGGTGGCGGCGAGGTGATGCTGCACCACCTCGCCACGGCCCTGCGCGAGCTGGGGCGGGACGTGGGCGTCGTGGCCCCGGCGCACCCGGCCGAGACCGCCGATCGTCTGGCCGCGGACGGCTTCGACGTGGTCCGCGTGGGTGGGCCCGGACGACTGGGGTACCTGCGTGCTCTCCGGGCCTGGGACCGCGGCCGAGGCGGGGACGACGTCGCCTGGTGCAACGGGCTGCTGCCGGCCACGGCCCTGGCCGGCCGGCCGCGCCGGATCGTGCACCTGCACCAGGTGCCCGAGAAGCCGGTTCTGCGCGTGTTCTCCGCCCTGGCGCGCCCCGGCGCGCTCGCGGTCCTCGTGCCGTCCCGATTCGCGGCAAACCGGATCCGCGGGGCGCGCGTACTCCACAACTGGGTTCCGGCCCCCACGGCACCGCAGACACGTCCGGCCCGCGGTGCCGATGATCCGGTGACCGTGGGCTTCCTCGGACGGCTGTCCGAGGGCAAGGGCATCGTCACCCTGTTGGAGGCTGCCGCGCTGCTGCGGAGGACCGACCCGGGTGCTTTCGTGTTCCGCATCGCGGGGGAGAGCCGGTTCGTGGCGGAGGACGAAGCCGAGCGGCTCGCCACCGCCCTGAAGGCAGCCGGTGAGGACGTCCAGGTGCTCGGCTGGCAGGACACCGGCGAGTTCCTGACCTCCGTGGACGTGCTGGCCGTGCCGTCGCAGTGGGCCGAGGTCTTCGGCTTGGTGACGGCCGAGGCGATGGCCGCGGGCGTTCCGGTGGTGGCTTCCGATGCGGGGGCCGTTCCCGAGGTGGTCGGCAGCGATCACCCCTTCGTTGTTCCGCAGCGGGACGCTGCCGCGCTCGCGGGCTGCTTGCGGGCCGTGCGCGCGGTCGATCTGGGCGAGGTGGCCCGCTCCCAGCGGCAACGCTGGGCGTCGCTGTTCTCACCCGAGGCCGGCCGCGCCGCCGTCGCCGAGCTCCTGGATGACCTGTCCCTATGACTCTCGCGGAGGACTCATGACCGAGACGCCCCTGACCCCCGAGGCCAGCGTGATCGTCCCCAGCCGGGGCGGAGCCCAGCGGCTGCCGCGCCTGATCGGCGCCCTCACCGCGCAGGAGGACGCCCCGCCGTTCGAGGTCCACGTGGTCGTGGACGGGGATGTGGACGGGTCGGAAGCGGTGCTCGCCCAGTTGGCCGCAGAACATCCGGGCCTGGACCTGAGTTGGACCGTCTTCCGGGAGAACCGCGGACGGGTCGCCGCGCTCAACGCAGGTGCCGACGCCACGTCCGGCCGCATCCTCATCCGCGCGGACGACGATCTCGAGCCCGGACCCCACTACATCCGGGACCACGTGGCCGCGCACGCGGGCGGGCCTGGCGGCGTGATCGGACTCTATCTGAACGTCCTGGAGCCCACCCCGTATCAGCGCGCCTACGGTGACGCCCAGGACGACTTGCACCGCGAGCACGCGTATGCGCTGCCAGCGGATCGGCAGTGGCGGCACTGGGCGGGCAACGTGTCCGTCCCCCGTGCCCTGCACGAGCAGATCGGCGGCTACGACCCGGACTACCGACAGTACGGGTGGGAGGACATCGACTACGGCTACCGGCTGCACGCGGCAGGCTACCCCGTGGTAATCCGCCCCGAGCTGGAGACGCGACACCACGCTGCCGCCGTGACGACGCACTCGAAGGCGGTGCGGGCCTTGCACGGCACGGCCGCGCGGAACCTGTTCGTGAGCAAGCACGGGGCGGCACCGCTCGGCAACATCGGTGCTCCGCGAGGCGTGTGGGGTGCTGCCGTGCGCCTGGTGGCGTGGGGCACCACCGAAGCCACTCTCACGCGTTCCAGTGCTCTGATCGACGCCGTCACGGACTACCTGCCCCGGGGGCTTGCCCGCCGACTCATCGCCCTGCAGGTGGAGGGCGCCGCCGAGGCCGGACGGGCCCGCCCCCACCGCGCGCAACGGGCCATCTGAGGGGACACGATGTCGGAACAGACTCCCGCAACGATCGCCATCGCCCACGACTACCTCACCCAGAAGGGCGGGGCGGAGCGGGTGGTGCTCGCACTGCACCGGATGTGGCCGGATGCGCCCATCTACACGACGTTCTACGACCCCGAGGGCACGTTCCCCGAGTTCAAGGACGCGCACATCGTCACGTCGCCCCTGAACCGGGTGGGGCTGCTGCGGAAGGACCCGCGGAGGGCACTGCCGCTGCTGCCCCTGGCCTCCTCACTGATGCACGTGAAGGAGTCCGTCGCCGTCGTCTCGACGTCCGGCTGGGCGCATGGATTCCGCTACGACGGCGCCACGCTCGTCTACTGCCACACCCCGGCGCGCTGGGTGTACCTGCTGGACGACTACCTGGGTGAGGGCGGCCGGGACAGCATCAAGGGGCGGATCGCCCGCGTGCTGCGCCCGGGTCTGCGCAGGTGGGACCGCGCGGCCGTCCGGCGCCGATCACGCTATGTGGCCAACTCCACGGTAGTGAAGAAGAGGATCGAAGACGTCTACGGGCTCGAGGGCGTGGACCTCGTGTTCCCGCCGCACTCCGTGAGCACGGACGGCCCGCAGGAGCCGATCCCCGGTGCGGAGCGGCTGGCGGAGGACGGCTTCCTGCTGTCGGTCGCGCGGCTCATGCCGTACAAGCACGTGGACGTGGCCATCGAGGCCGCGGCCCGCGCGGGGCGACCGCTCGTGGTGATCGGCAAGGGCCCGGAGGAGGCCCAGCTACGCGCGATGGCGGGGGAGGACGTGGTGTTCGGCCAGGACCTCACCGACGCGCAGCTGCGCTGGGCGTACGCGCACGCGACGGCACTGATCGCCGCGAGCCACGAGGACTTCGGCATCACGCCACTCGAGGCGAGCGCGTGGGGCGTGCCCACCGTGGCACTGCGGGCCGGCGGCTACCTGGACACCATCGTGGACGGCGTCAACGGAGTGTTCGTCGAGGAACCGACGGTGGATGCGGTGGCCGGAGGGGTGGAACGTCTGCTGGCGCATGACTGGGACCGCGGGGTGATGCAGGCGCACGCCGAGCGGTTCTCGGAGGACGCGTTTGCTTCCGCGGTTAGAGTGCAGATGGAAAGACTGGACCAGGACCAGAATCTGCGGCTTATGGGGCCACATGGGGGAAAGCGAAGTCGGTCGGCATGAAACTTGTGTATCTCAGCCCGTTCCCGCTCTCCCAGGACAGGGCGACGGGCGAATGGATCCTCGAGGGGAAGAGCTGGACCGGAGTGCTGGAGTACGCCCGCCTCTGGCCGGGAGAGGTGGTCTTCGCCACCCCGGGGGTCCTTCCTGCCGCCGCAGGGGCGACCCCGCCGGGACATCTCCGTCAGAGGATCGACGGATCATCTCCAGTGGAGATTCTCGTCGTGCCCCCGTTCGCCCAGCGCGAGGAGCAGGTAGCGTCGTTGCGGGGCCTCGCCCCCGACGTCGTGCTGACTCTTCTCCACGCCCAGGCCGCCCATCTTCCTGAGCGGCTGCCCATGGTGTTGACCGCTGAATTCACTTTCGCCATCCGCCGTGACCAAGCCCTCGCGTCGGGACGAGCGATCGACAAGGGGCGCGCTGTGGCCGGGCTGCTCCGTCGCGAGCGTGTCTGCGGCGTCATGGTCCGGGACGCGCTGTCCATCCAGTGCAATGGCCCCGCCGCGATGCGGGCCTACGGGCCGCTGGCATGTGATCCGCTGGGCTTCATGGACCACCGCATCACCGAGTCGGATGTCCGCGCCAATGACACGATCCTTCCGTGGGACGGCATCCGCCCCTTGAGGCTGGGGTTCTCCGGACGATGGACCGCGATCAAGGGGCCGGAGTATGCGGTGCGGGCGATGGAGGTCCTACGGGACCACCTTCCCGGGGTCACCCTCACCATGTTCGGCGGGGGGGACTTGGACGGCCATCTGCGGGGCATCGCGGGCCCCGACGTTCGCTTCGCGGGATTCTGCGACTTCGAGACGGAATGGAAGCCGTTGGTGCGGGAGACGGTCGACCTCATGCTCCTCCCTCATGTCCAAGGTGACCCCTCGTGCACGTACTACGAGAGCTTGGGCAGCGGCGCTCCGGTAATCGGATTCCCCCAGGTGACCCTCTCCCCGCTGGTGCGGGACAACGGTGTCGGCGCCGTTGCACGGCGGCGCGATGCTCGGAGCCTGGCTGAGGCGGTGCTGGCGGCCGCGTCTGACGTCGGGCAGTATCAGCGGATGCGACGGGCTGGCCTGGAGCTTGTGGGAGCGGAGACGTGGGAGAACGTGAACCGGAGACGTGTGGAGCACTTGGTTCGCCACGCCGAAGGGGGGCGGCGCTAGAGAGGCCGGGGCGCGGGGGCGGCCGAGCCCCCGGCCCCCGAGCTTGATTAGCGGCCAGACTCGAGGAGGTCGAGCAAATACTTCCCGTACCCGGACTTCACGAGCGGGAGGGCCCGCTCGCGCAGGTCGTCGTCGGTGAGAAGGCCCTCACGCCAGGCGACCTCCTCGGGAGAGCCGACCTTGAGACCCTGCCGGGACTCGATGGTGCGGATGAAGTTGGACGCGTCGTTCAGGTCATGGAAGGTGCCGGTGTCCAGCCATGCGGTGCCGCGGGGGAGGACCTCCACGTTCAGGGTGCCGCGTTCCAGATAGGTGCGGTTCACGTCGGTGATCTCCAGTTCTCCGCGAGCCGACGGCTTGAGGCTTTTCGCGATCTCGACGACGTCGTTGTCGTAGAAGTACAGCCCGGGCACCGCGAAGTTGGACTTCGGCTGGGCAGGCTTCTCCTCGAGGGAGACCGCCTTGCCGTGCTCGTTGAACTCCACCACGCCGTAGGCGCTGGGGTCCTTGACCCAGTAACCGAATACGGTGGCTCCGTCGACCTGGGTGTGACGGCGCAGCTGCTGGCCCATGCCGGGGCCGTAGAAGATGTTGTCCCCCAGGACGAGCGCGACATGCTCGTCGCCGATGTGGTCTTCCCCAAGGATGAACGCCTGCGCGAGGCCGTCCGGGGAGGGCTGCTGAACGTAGTTGAGCGAGATCCCAAACTGGGAGCCGTCGCCCAGGAGGCGCTGGAACTGCTCTGCGTCGTGCGGGGTAGTGATCACCAGGATGTCGCTGATTCCGGCCAGGATCAGGGTGGACAGCGGGTAGTAGATCATCGGCTTGTCGTAGACCGGTACGAGCTGCTTCGAGATGCCATGGGTGATGGGGTGCAGCCGGGAGCCGGTGCCGCCGGCGAGGATGATGCCCTTCATAGGGCTGACTTTACTGGCAGAGTGTCTGAAATCGACCGCCGACCCTGAAGCCGTAGACAGAAGTCGGGGCGTTGGCGATGCTGGAGTTCTGTTGAGAAAGATGTGGGGAACATGTCCTGGATGGTCACCGGCGGCGCTGGATACATCGGCGGGCACGTGGTGCACGCCTTTCATGCGGCAGGCATTCCCGTCGTCGTTGTGGATGACTTGTCGACGGGTCGTGCTCGGTTCGTTCCAGATGACGTTCCGCTGATCAGGACGAGCGTTCTGGACACCGAGGCGCTTTCTCACGCTCTGCGAAAGCATGAAGTGAGCGGTGTCGTGCATGTGGCGGGTTTCAAGTATGCAGGGGTGTCCGTAGAAGAACCTCTCCGCACGTACCGGAACAATGTCCAAGGAACGCTGAGTGTGCTCGAGGCGATGGAAGCGTGCAACGTGCGCCGAATCGTCTTCTCCTCCTCTGCGGCCGTTTACGGCACGCCAGACGTCCCTGTAGTGACGGAGCAGACGGCCCCCTCTCCGGAATCGCCGTACGGCGAGTCCAAGTTGATCGGAGAGATGATGATCGCCGCCCAGGCGGTCGCCACGGGTCTTCAGCATACGAGCCTGCGCTATTTCAATGTGGTGGGGAGCGGGGCTGACGGGATCATTGACCTGAGCCATCACAACCTCTTCCCGCTCGTCTTCACGGCTGTGGAGCGGGGCGAGGCACCCCGGATCTTCGGCACGGACTACCCCACGTCTGACGGCACGTGCGTCCGCGACTACGTGCACGTCGTGGATGTCGCCCGTGCGCACGTCGCTGCGGCGCAGGCATTGATGGCGGGAGTTGAGCTGGCGCCCGTCTATAACCTCGGATCCGGTGAGGGAACTTCAGTCCGACAGATCATGGACGCCGTCGGCAGTGTCACCGGCCGCGGTTTTGAACCGGCCGTCCATCCTCGCCGCCCGGGCGACCCCGCTCGAATCGTCGCTGATGGATCATGTGCGGCGCGGGACCTCGACTGGGAGAACCGGCACAGCCTCGTGGAGATGGTGGGCAGTGCTTGGCAGGCGCGAAGGGCATGGGAAGCCCACTGATCGGGACCCTTGCCCGTGGTGGCTTCACGGGCCGGCAGATGTGGGCGACGACGCCGCGGGCAACTCACTCGTAGGAAACAGCGGGAGGCATGCCTCGGCCGCCGGGGCAGGTGGCGGCACGAGTGATGAGAGGCGCGGGAGGCCGTCCCAAGAGGCGGTAGCGAAGATGACCTTCGAGCGTGCCCAGCCTCCATCCCCACTCGGCACCATCTTCCAGGGTCGCGGATCCGCGGAGGACCCGCCCCCACGTGGAGAGACCCGTGAGAGCGCCCTGGAGTGCGCCTCGCAGGCTCACTCCGAGAGGATCGACCAGGTGAGGATGGCGGGTCCACAACTGGATGGCGGTCCGGGCGTAGTTGCGCCGCTGGGTGACCACCCCTCGGACATCTGAACGCTGCAGGTAGTCGATCCGCGCTTCGGGGACGAAACGGGTGGGAAATCCGGCGTCTGCGGCGCGCCAGGCGAAGTCAGCCTCGTCGTGCCCGCCCACGAAGGACTCGTCGAAGCCGCCCACGGTCTCAAAGACCGCCCGGGACATCCCCATGTTCCCTCCGAGCGGATACAGCGGGCCGCCGAAGATCTCTCCGAGGCCGATGTCCGGGCCCAGGCGGTTGCCTGCATCGTCGACCGGCGTGGCTATCCCGCCCGCCAGCCCCCCTTCCGCGAGGGTCTGCCGGAAGGAGTCGACCCAGCCTGGATAAAGGGTGTCATCCGCGTCGCAGATCAGGAGCAGGTCTCCGCGCGCGGCGGCCAGTCCCGTGTTCCGGGCGTGGTTCACCCCCTGACGCTGGTCGGCAAGCACCATGCGCACTCGCGGATCGGCTGCGGCGGCCGCCGCGAGCAGAGCGGGGGTGGTGTCGGTGGAGAGGTTGTCCACGAGCACCAGCTCGTCCTCGGGGCCCAACTGGGCGAGCACGGCGGTGATCTGTTTGCCGATCCAGGCCTCGGCGTTGTAGCAGGGGATGATGACGCTGACGGTGGGTTTCATCGGTAGACCTCCTGGAGGCGGGCGCGGAAGCGCTCTTCTCCGTATTCCTCGGCCACGGCATGGGCCGTCCGGCGAGCATGGTCATTGGCGGCGTCAGGATCCCGGAGCACCCGGCTGACGGATGCCGCGAAGGCCCGGGGGTCATCGGCCACGAACGCGGCGTCGGCGGGGTGGATGCCCTCGTTTCCCACGGTGGTCGTCACCGTGGGCACTCCGCGGATGAGCGCCTCCACCACCTTGAATTTCACGCCGGCGCCGTAGCGGAGGGGGACCACCACCACGGCGGCTTCTTCATACAGAGGCTCGAGGTCGTCCACGAAGCCCAGCACCTCGACGGCGTTGGCTTCGAGTTCTGCCACGACGTGATCGCGGAGCCCGCCGCCCGCGACGGCGACCCGTGCGTTCGGGTGCGCTTTGCGTACTTCGGGGAGGATCTCTGTGACGAACCAGTGCATCGCGTCCTCGTTTTCCCAACGGGCCATGTAGCCCACGAAGAGGAGCAGGGGGTTCGTAGAGGAGGGTGCTTCAGCGCGCACGTGGCCGGAGATCGCTGGGGGCACCACATGCACCCGTGCGTGCATGCCCCGGCGGGGCAGTAGATCGGCGTCCTTCTGGCTGAGGACCACGACATCGTCGGCGTATCGAGCGATCCGACCCTCAAGTCGGAGGGCGGCGGCACGCCGGACTGCCCAGGCTGCTCGGCGCGGGATGCTCGTCTGGAGCTTTCGCTGCCGCCCGAACCGTTGGGAGAGGACGTCGTGCAGGGTCACGACGACGCGCGCGTCGGGATTGATTCGGTGCATGGCCCTAAGCAGGATGGCGGTCTCCTCCCATTGCAGGTCGATGACATCGGCCTCTGCCACTAGGTCTCGAACCCGTGAGAGGGTGACGCGGCTCAGCGACGGGGCCACTGCAAGCAGGCGTTCCAGGCGGCCGCGGCGGTCTTGCGCAGGGGAGAGTATTCGATGGGAGAAGGGGACTCCGCGGGTGAGTGCGCGACGGTTGGCCGGGCCATCGGTCGTAACCATCGTCAGCTCGGCGCTGTCGCTTATCACTTCGGCAATGGCGTGGACCAGGTGCTCGCCCGCTGATTCCTGGCGGGTCGACGAAGGAAGAACGGGTGTGAGCATGACGGCTTTCCGCTTGGTCGAGGCGGAGGGGCCAGGACTTCTGCGCGCCTTGAGAGCGGCATGGACCGCATGTTCCGCTGCGTCTGCCCATGCCTGCCAGTTCAGTCTCAACTGGCCGTCTCGGATGGCTGCCTCGGAGGCGCCTGCCACGGTTGCCTGCGAGATCTCCTCTAGCAGACGTGCGGTCTGGTCGACGGCCTCGCCCGGGGTGACGAGCCATCCAGTGAGTCCTTCGTGGACGATGGTCTCCACGCCGCCTACGCGCGTGGCGATGACGGGCAGCCCCGAGACCAGGGCATCGGTCATGACGACGCCAGCGGCGTTGGCCAGGGCGAGGTCGAGGAGGACATCGTGCTCCCTGTAAAGCTCAGCGAGTGCCGACCGGTCCACCACGCCTGGCGTGTCCACCCACGGGGGGAGGCCGTCGGGGACTCGGCCGACGATGGTCAGCCCGATCTCCCGGCTCTGTCGAGCCTGCTCCACGGCGAGGACCACGTCGTCTCCACGCTTGCGCTCCCAATCGGCGATGACAGCCAGGACTCGCAATGGGGAACCCGGCGACCGTGGGCGGGGCGCATTCGACGTGGGGGTCGCGGGGCCGAAGGGGGCGACGGTCACCCGACGGGGTGAGACGCCGGCGTCGCCGATCAGACTGCGGGCGGCCCAATCCGAAGCAGCCAGAAAATGGTCCGTCACAGTGGCCCCCGCCTGTTCGACGCGCAGCCCCTCTCGCTCGTTGCGACGGCCGAGGCCGGTCGCGATCGGGTAGAACCCGCGGATGGCGGGGAAGGTGGCGTCGGTGACCTGGACGAGGGGCAGATCGTGGGGGAGGGAGAGCACATCGGTCGACGCGGCGATGGCCACCAGGGCATCCAAGGGTTTCCCGGTGTGGGCGCGGATCTGATTCGCCAGAGCTGCGCTGCGAAGCCGAGCGGTCGCCATGGTGTGCGTGGGAAGGCTGCGTTGCCCCCTCATGCCGCGGAGGCGGGTGCGGAGCCGTTCGCCGGTTGCATCCGGCTGAGTGACCGGAGGGAACACGGTGACGTCGAAGCGCTCACGGAGCCCGGCTGCCATGGGTGCCACGACACCGGACCATGCCCGAGGGTCGTCTGTGCTCCAGGGACTGTAGAGCCCGACATGGAGGGCCACGAGTGAGTCAACTCCTCGGTCAGGTGGTCGGCGTCGGGTCCATCCTAGGTCGGATAGGGCCGGGTACGCTGAAGCCAGTTCCTCGCGGATGCTCCCCCGAGGGGGAGCGTCGAGGAATCGTTCTCCATCCGCGATGCCATTCGGGAGGCGCCCGTGAATACCCGTTGCCTGGTCCTCACCTCTGGTCGCGCAGCGGACGGTCCGTATGGGATCGACAAGCTCCGCCAGTTCGGGTACGACCTCACGGACGTCGAGCCGGCAAGGCATCGAGTCCACCGCAAGGCCCGCGACGTCGTTGAGCATCGCTCTGGCCGGCCGATGGACAAAACGATCCGGTCTGTCCGCAAGGCCTGGCAGGCGGATTTGGTGCTCGCCTTCCTGGAGAAGGAGGCGCTCTCGGCCTCTTGGGCAAAGCGCCGAGGCCTGGCGCCTTACGCGCGGAAGCCGCTCGTTATGATCGCCTGCTGGCTGGATGATGAGCTGCAGTCGATGACTGCGGCGGAGCGGGCGGCCACAGTGGCACTGTACGACGGCGTAGATCTGATCCTCGTCTTCTCCCGGAACCAGATAGAGCTCCTCGTCGAGGCGGGCTTCCGGCGCGAGAAGGTGGAGGCTGTCAGCTTCGGTTACGACCCTGGGCAGTTCCCGGTCGCGCCCTTTGAATCGCGGGATGGGATCGTGTCCGTCGGCGCGGACCGTGGCCGAGACTTCGCCACGCTCGTGGAGGCCATGCGAGGCTCCGAGCTGGAGCTGCACCTCTACACCGGTGAGGGGCATCTGCGGGGTGTCACGCCTGGTCCGGAAGTGGTTTTTCACGGACGAGTCCCGTTCTCCGAATATCGTCGCATCGTCGCGTCTGCATCCGTCGTGGCAATCCCGACGCACGTGATGGCCTATCCCAGTGGACAGACCGTGGCCCTGGAAGCCGCCGGCACCGGCGCCTGCTTGGTCCTGACGGACACCCCCGCCATGCGGGAGTACTTCACCGACGAGACGGCGGCCTTCGTGCGCCCGGGTGATTTGGCGGGCTGGCGTCAGACCCTGGAAGACCTGGCGTCGGATACTAAGAGGCGTCAGGGATTGGGGAGCCGTGCCGCGTCCTTTGCTCGGGAGCGCTTCACCTACACAGAGATGTGGCGCCAGGTGGACGAGATCCTGCGCTGTCGCGGGTGGGCTCGTACATCAGTGGCAGACGAGAGCGGCATGCCGCAGCCCTAACAGGGAGCGTCGTCAGGTCATCGGCCGAGGCCTAGCGAGCGTTCCAGGCGGGTCCTGAGGCCTTCCAGCTTCCCGTAGCGCCGGGCCCAGTACTGAGCCTGCCGGGTTGCCTCAGCGGCGAGGGGAGACTGATTTTGGCCCAAGAAGAATGACAGCTCTAGATCCTGGAGCAGTCCTGGAATTATCTCCTTCTCCAAGCCGGGATTATTCTTCACCATTGCTGATCGTGTGGCAGTCAGGGCGTCAATACCATTGTAATTGTTCAGGTTTCGCCCTCTCCGTGAAACCCGGTACATATATCCAGGCCCCTCGGCTCGCCTGGCCACGCCCGCCGTCTGGAGAAGGAGGCGAGTCCACCATTCCCAATCCTCGAATCCAATCCGCAAGGTTTCGTCATATCCTCCCAGTTTCTCCCAGTCGTGACGGCGGAAAAGGCAACTGTTGTTGATGGGGCAGCTCCGCACCATCTCTGGCGCGGTGACAACCTCAGGTGGTAAATGCCGATCCGTTGTATGACCGAAACTTTGCCACTCCGTCGCAGCGATCGTCGTGTCGTGGGTGTCCATGTGCTGCACCAGGCACTCGATAAATCCTGGGAGAAGATAGTCATCCGAGTCGAGGGGAAGAATATAGTGCCCGGTCCCGGCTGCAATGCCCACGTTGCGCGCGGCTGCGACGCCGGCGTTGCGCTGGTGGATGACCACGGCATCCAAGGAGTCGAGGACTGCCAGGGTCTCCTCTCGCGTCGAACCATCATTTACGACGATCACCTCGGTATCTAAATCCTTGGGGATGGAACCGACCGCCTGGAGGAGATTCGCCGGATCTTCGTTGTAGCAGGGGATGACAACGGTCAAATTCACGAGGGGATCACCTGTAATTCTGGAGGACGGGTTGCGCGGAATCGGTAAGGATGACCCGGTCGCGATACTTCAAGGACAGCGGATGGAGAATGTCACCCAGAATCTCGGTCCACCAGATGGGGTAGACCGCGGGCGTGGCGTAAGGGTCCGCATCCGCCGCGTCGGCTTCCGCCAGGGGGGCTGACAGATAGTCCATCCGTGCGTGCAGCTCACGCATCCATTCGGCGGTGAACGGAGAGTGGGGCTTGAAGATGAACATGGAGGGACCCATCAGGGCGCGGTAGTGACGGCGCAGAACGGCCCTTAGGCCGTGGTGGGGATGCCCCGCGTACTCCGAGGTCACCTCGGCATAGCCAAGGGCTAGATGCTCCTCTGAGCCGTTGAGCTGGTCGATGAGGGGGCGAACCGGGTGCGACATCGGTTTGACGTCGATGTAGGCGCCGCCGTAGTGGTGCATGAGGTAGGCCCGCAGATAGTCCGACTTGTGGACCGACGTCAGGTGTTCGAAGGCAGGGTGGAATGGGTGCCCCGGGAGCATGACGGACCGAGGTGTTCGGACGATCGTCACCTCCACACCCGGCTGCGCCTCCAGTGCCTGGAGGGAGGCCTTGCGTGCCGGGGTGGGTGCCCCGCCCAGCCAAATAGTCCAGAGCCGGTGGGGGGCAGCACCGAGCGTTGGTGTCGCAGGTGCCTCGCGGGCCAGGAAGGTATGCGCGAAGAATGAGGGGTCGTATCGGTAGGGGAACTTCTCCTCCAGTGCGGCCCACCGGCGATCCTCCAGGGCGATCCGAGCATCCCGCGCGGCCCATCGGGCGTGCTTCGAAGCCACGAAAGCCCGGTGCTTGAATCTCCTGAGAGCGTCCGGCGTCGGTGTCATGAGGCCAGCCTAGTTGTGATGTCCAGGGCGCTTCAGCCTGGGTGTGGGGGTGAAGCGGGTCCTGACGGGTAGCGGCTCTGCCTACCTCGCCTGTGCCTGGCGCGATGCTTGCACGCAACTGGGGATCAAGCGCAAGCGGACTCGACCCTCTCGACCGCAGACGACCGGAAGATCAAGCGGTTCCATCGCACGTTGGCCGAGGGGTGGGTCTATGCGAGGTTCTACGCTTCCCCGCCCGAGAGTGATGGGCAGCTCCCGAGGTGATTGCTCTTCAACAATCATCATCGAGCTCACTCCGCGGTCGGAGGTCTGCTACCGGTGACTAGACTGACCAACCTCCCTGAACATCCCAGCTAGCGGGCTCAGAAGGGGGTAGTCCACCCCTCCCATTTGGTGGGCAAAGGCACCATGGGGAGACCTCGAGCCGCCTCGACCTCCTGGGACCACGCGGCCGCCAGGTTAGCCTCGCTCAGGCCGGCTGCGGCGCGCCAATGGTTGCCGATGTCGGGGCGCAGGGTGTCGGCCTTTTCGAGGGCGGCGGCTCCCAGCACAACCTTGCGGATGCGCTGCTCCAGCGAGCGGTGAGGAACGTGCGCGATGCGCAGGGGACCGGGAACGTCGCGGGCGAGGTCAAGGCATGTGTGGTTGCCATCATCCACCCACACCCACCGGTCCGGACGGATGGCGACCTTCTTTGTACTGGGCTCCTGCCTCATACGGGCCACGGCGTTCGGATCGGTGAAATTTACCCCCTCGAGGGTGCCAGGCAGCAGGTCATAGGAGGCGGCCGCCTGGACCCGGTCTGGCCCAACCTGTCGGAGCGCGTCAACGACGGTCCCCTCCTGCCCGAACCAGAACTCGTCGGCGTCGAACAGGATGATCCAGTCCGCCCCCGCTCGGTGGGCAAGCCAAGTCAGGTAGGACATTGCCCGACCCTGATAGAACGCGTCGAGCGCGTTCACCCCGACATGTACCCGGCCATCTTCGCGGGCGAGCTCCGCCAGAACGTCCGGGGTGGCGTCCTCGCTGAGGTTGTCCACCACAATTACCCCGTCCACGCCCTGTCCGAGCAGGTGGCGGATAGAGCGGCCGACCACGTCTGCCTCATTGCGGACCATCGTCACCGCCCACACGCTGCCCGGCTTGACCTTCCGACGGGGCAACTTAGGGACAGTGATGGAGCGCTCGACGCGGCGCTGTAACGGCCGCCGCCGAGCCATCGCAGTCCGAAGGAGGCGGGCCAGGCGCTTTAACTCCATGCGTCACACTCTACCTAGGCGCTAATCGGATCTCCGGCTACCTCAGAGGAGCGCCTTGCTGGCCTCCCGGAGAGACACCTGCCCGGCCCGTGATTCGCTAAGCGCCCGTGTGGTCTCTCGCGTGCATGCCTTGTCCGGTTTCGTGATGGAACCGCGGGTGCTTCGTTGCCCGTGGGGCACCACCGCCCGGGGCAGAGTAGGCGGTGTATCCACAGGCGCGGCGTTTGACTGCAAGAACGCCGTCTCGGGCCCGCGTTGCTCCCGACCTCTGTAGCCTGAGCCCCATGCACCTCCTCGTCACCGGCGGCGCCGGGTTCATCGGATCGAACTTCGTCCACCACGTCGTCCGCGAGACCGGGCACGACGTCGTCGTCCTGGACAAGCTGACCTACGCCGGCAACCGGGAGAACCTCGCCGGCCTGCCGGAGGACCGCGTCACTCTCGAGGTCGGGGACATCTGCGACGCGGCCCTGGTGGACCGCCTGGTCGCCGAGTCGGACGCCGTCGTGCACTACGCGGCGGAGTCCCACAACGACAATTCGCTGAACGATCCCTCGCCGTTCATCCAGACGAACATCGTCGGAACCTTCGTCCTCCTCGAGGCGGTTCGCAAGCACGGCAAGCGGTTCCACCACGTGTCCACGGACGAGGTCTACGGCGACCTCGAGCTCGACGACCCGGCGAAGTTCACCGAGACCACCCCGTACAACCCCTCCAGTCCCTACTCGGCCTCGAAGGCCGGCTCGGACCACCTGGTGCGCGCCTGGGTGCGCTCCTTCGGCGTGCAGGCCACGCTGAGCAACTGCTCCAACAACTACGGCCCGTACCAGCACATCGAGAAGTTCATCCCGCGCCAGATCACCAACCTGATCGACGGCGTCCGCCCCCGCCTCTACGGCCAGGGCGTCAACGTCCGGGACTGGATCCACACGGAGGACCACTCCTCGGCCGTGCTGCGGATCCTCGAGCGCGGCGAGATCGGCCGCACGTACCTGATCGGCTCGGACGGCGAGAGGAACAACAGGGAGATCGTGGAGATCCTCCTCGAGCTCTTCGACCGCCCCGCGGACGACTACGACCTCGTCGCCGACCGCCCGGGCCACGACCTGCGCTACGCGATCGACAACACCGCCCTGCGCACCGAGCTCGGCTGGGAGCCGCAGTTCACGGACATCCGCGCCGGTCTGGCGGACACGGTCCGCTGGTACCGCGAGAACGAGGCCTGGTGGCGCCCGGCCAAGGCCGCCGTCGAGGCCACCTACCGCGCCCAGGGCCAGTGAGGGGGCACCGCTGATGCGCATCACCGAGACCGCCATCCCCGGCCTGCTCGTCCTCGACCTCGACGTCCACGGGGACAACCGCGGCTGGTTCAAGGAGAACTGGCAGCGGGAGAAGATCCGCGCCCTCGCCGCCGAGCACCCCCGCTTGGCCTCGCTCGCCCCGGTGCAGAACAACATCTCCTTCAACGACGCCGTCGGCACCACCCGCGGCATCCACGCCGAACCCTGGGACAAGTACGTGGCCGTCGCCCACGGCCGGATCTTCGGCGCCTGGGTGGACCTGCGCGAAGGGCCGTCCTTCGGCGCCGTCGCCACCGTGGAGCTCGGCCCGGAGAAGGCCGTCTTCGTGCCGCGCGGGGTGGGCAACTCCTACCAGACGCTCGAGCCGGACACGGCCTACACCTACCTGGTGAACGACCACTGGTCCGCCGACGCGCAGGGCCAGTACACGTTCCTCAACCTCGCGGACCCGACGGCGGCCATCGCCTGGCCCATCCCGCTCGAGGACGCCGAGCTCTCGGACAAGGACCGCGCCCACCCGATGCTCGCGGACGTCACCCCCATGCCGCCCGCCCCGATCCTCGTGCTCGGCGCCGGCGGCCAGCTCGGCCGCGCCCTCGTGGCCCGCGCCGAGGCCGCGGGGATCCCGGTCGAGGCCCACGGCAGGGACACGTGGGACATGACCGATCCGGCCTCGTGGCCGCGGGAGCACTTCCGCGGCCTGCGCGCCGTGGTCAACGCGTCCGCCATGACCGCGGTGGACGCCGCCGAGACGCCCGAGGGCCGGGCCCAGGCCTGGGCCGTCAACGCGACCGCCGTCGCCGAGCTCGCCCGCCGCTGCGCCGAGGCCGGCGTCCCCCTGGCCCACGTCTCGACCGACTACGTGTTCGACGGCGCCCTCCCCGTGGGGCAGGAGCACCCGGTGGACCACCCGCTTGCGCCGCTGGGCGTCTACGGCCAATCGAAGGCCGCCGGCGAGGCCGCGGTGCGCACCGTGCCGCGGCACTGGATCGTCCGCACCTCCTGGGTGATCGGGGAGGGGAAGAACTTCGTGGCCACCATGGCCTCCCTCGCCGAGCGCGGGATCGACCCGGCCGTCGTCGACGACCAGCACGGCCGCCTCACCTTCGCCGACGACCTCGCCGACGCCCTGCTGCACCTGGTCACCACGGACGCGCCCACGGGCACGTTCCACATGACCAACAGCGGCGACGTGGTCACCTGGCACGACGTCGCCCGGTGGGTCTTCGAGGACACCGGCCACGACGCCGGGCGCGTCTCCGCCACGACCACCGCCGCGTACATGGCCGGAAAGGAGGGCGTGGCCCCGCGGCCGACCAACAGCGCCCTCGACCTCGGGCCCCTGGCGGCCGTCGGCTACACCGCCCCGGATCAGCGCGAACGCCTGCGGACGTACCTGAGGCGCTGACCGCGTCTCGCACGACGAAGCCCCCGCCGGCTTCGGCGGGGGCTTCGTGCGTGGGGGCGATCAGCTGCGCGTGCGGGCCTTGCGGCGTGAACGCCGCCCCTTCCTCGCGGACGAGCCGACGCTCGAGAGGTACTTCTCGTAGGACTTGTGGTACGTGCTCTCGTACCCGTAGCCATAGGAGTAGCCGCCGCCGCGCTGGGAGCGCGCGACGCCGTTCATGACGACGCCCAGCAGATGCGCGTCCACCGCGGCGAGATTCTCCACAGCCGCCTCCAGGTGGTCCTTGCGGGTCCGCCCCTGACGCACCACGAGCACAGTCCCGTCCACGGCCGTGGCCAGGAGGGAGCCGTCCGTGACGGGCAGCAGGGGAGGGGAGTCGACGATGACGAAGAAGTCCTCCGATGCCAGCTTCAGCAGGGCCCGCATGCGCTTCGAGCCCAGCAGCTCCGACGGGTTCGGGGGCGTCCGGCCGGCGGGGAGCAGCGTGAGGTTCGGGATTCCGGTGGCCGCGAGGGCGTCGTCCGGCTGCACCTCACCGGCCAGCACCTCGGCCAGGCCCACGTCGCCCGCCACCTGGAAGAGGTCGTGCTGCCGGGGCCGCCGCAGGTCGGCGTCCACCACGAGGACCCGTTCGCCGGCCAGGGCCAGGGCGCGGGCCAGGTTCGATGCGACGGTCGACTTGCCCTCGGAGGGGTCCGCGCTCGTGAACGAGACGACGCGCGGCGGCTCGTCGACGGAGACGAACTTGAGGTTGGTGCGCAGCGCCCGGATGGCCTCGCCGGCCCGGGGGTCGAGGTCCATGGCCTCCTCGCCCGTGCGGGTCAGGGACTCGTTCTCCGGGACGGCGCCGATCACGCCTGCGCCGGTGATCTCCTTCACGTCGGCGCGGCTGCGCACCTTCACGTCGAGGAGACGACGGAGCACGGCGATGGCGAGCCCGGCACCCAGTCCGGCCACGACGCCCACGAGGACGTTGCGCCGGGTGTCAGGGCTCACGGGGGCAGAGGGCACGCGGGCATCGGACAGCGGCACGACCTCCAGCGGGCTGTTCTTGTCCACGTCCGCCGCCACGTCCGCCGTCGCCTGCAGTGCACTGTTCGCCAGCTGCGCGGCGGTCTCGGGATCGGTCGAGGTGGCGGTCACCTTGATCATGCTGGACTCGGGGACGAGCACCGCGGAGAGCGAGCCGTCGCCGTCCTGCCCCGTGTCCTGTGCCACGCGTTCACGCACGGCCTCGCTGTTGATCAGGGCGACGTAGGCCTGAGCCCGGCTCTCGGCGGGCAGGTTGCTGGTGATGAGGCTCTGATCTGCAGCCCGGGCGGCGAGGAACCCCTGAGATTCGGATGCGTAGATCCGGGGCTGCAGTGCGGAGTAGCCCCAACCCAACAGACCCCCCACGAGGGCTGCCGCCAGGAGCAGCAGGAGGTTGGCGCGCAGGAGGCGGAAGAAGTCGACGATCGTCACGGGGCACCTCGGGGGTCATGGACGGGGATGCGCGGGCCGTTGTGGCCAGGAAACGCACAGGTCCACGGTACCAACACCTACCGTGCGCTCTGAGGCCCCGAGGACGAGGCCCGCCACCGCGCTACGCTGAGCCGAGTATTGCCCGGCGTCCACGAAAGGTTCCGCACCATGCGCCCGAGCACGCCCCGTGACCGGACGGCTGCCCGCGCCATGGGGGCCGTCGCGCCACCCGAGGCCCGGCCTGCCAGGCGTCACGCCTCACTCGGCCTCGTCCCGGACGGTCAGGCCGCGTGGACCCGCTCCCCGTGGAACCCCTTGGTCACGCCGGCCTCACCGCGGCTGTTCGAGGCCGTGCTGGCCATCGGCCTGGTGATGGATGCGTTCACCGCTCCCGGCCTGCCGATCCCGTTCGCGGAGTTCTCCGCCATCCTTCTGCTGCTCCTCGCCTCATTCCGGCAGCCCCGCCGGGACCTGTCCCACTACGGCGTGCTGGCCCTCGTCGCACTGGCCCTGGTGGCGTATCTCGTCGCGGTGACCGTGCACAACGACCTCGACCCCACGCGTCGCGCCACGAGGATCACGCTCCTGATCCTGCTGATCTACGCCATCGCCAGCGAGAGGATCGACATCAAGGGCGTCCTCTACGGGATGACGGCCGGCGCACTGATCAACGTGCCCCTCTTCTACGCGGGCCTGGTCCCGGACGCCTACGGGGGCTACCTCACCGGCTTCCTCGGGGACAAGAACGTCTCCGGCCTCTTCTATGCGCTCCTGCCGGTGCTGCTCGTGGCCACCATGCAACGCATGGGCCCGAAACTCCTCGTGCTGGGTGCCGGCTCCGTCTTGACCTTCCTCACCGGCTCGCGGACCTCGATGGCCGCGTTGCTCTGCGCGGTCGTGTGGATCCTCGTGAGCCCCTACCTGGGGCGGGTCCTGCGTATCGCACTGGGGGTCGTCATGGGTTGGTTCGTCAGCTGGGCCGAGGAGAACCTGGCCGACCTCGGCATCTTCGGAGACCGCACGGGCACGGACTGGTTCCGGGCGCAGATCCAGGCGGCGTCCGTGGAGAAGGTGGCGGAGACGTCCTTCTTCGGCCAGGGCCTCTCCACGGCATTCGTGGACCTGGACCACGTGTCCATGTTCTTCCACAACTCCTACCTGGGTCTCCTGGTCGAGGGCGGCTGGCCGTTCCTGGTCGTGGTGGTCGGCGCCTACCTCTGGCTGTGCCTGCGGCCCTTCGCCCGGACGCACCGCTCGCCTTCCCGTGTCGCCGTCGAAGCGGCCGCCCTCATCATCCTCGTGGCCTCGCTCCAGCTGGGGGAGGTGTTCATCACGATCTTCGGCGCCATTGTGCTCGGTTGCGGACTCCTGCTGAGCGCCCAGGAGGACGAGGAGGACCATGGCGCCCCCGCGAAGGACCGGGCCCACCGCCGCAAGCTGGACCGCATCATCGAGCGGTCCCGACTCGCGGGCCGCTGAACGCGTCGAGCACCACCGGTGCTATCCTGTCCGGGTTGCCCAGGCGAGGGAGCGTGCGCTCCGTGATCGACGAGGCCGCCGCCGCGCGTCAGCATGCTGACCCGCTGCGGCACTGAAGCCCCCTCCTGGCCGCATCCCGCGCCGCCCCCGGCTGCGCGGCCGAGACCCCCACAGGAGGACGCATCATGTCTGACCAGCTCAAGATCAAGGTCACCCGCCGCACCGACTTCGGCAAGGGCGCCGCCCGCCAGGCCCGCCGCGCCGGCCTGATCCCCGCCGTCGTCTACGGCCACGGCCAGGAGCCCGTGCACCTGCTGCTGCCGGCCCAGGAGACCACCCTGGCCGTCCGCAACCCCAACGCCCTGCTCACCGTCGTGAACGAGGCCGGCGAGGAGCACCTGGTCCTGCCCAAGGACATCCAGCGCCACGCCATCAAGGACACCGTGGACCACCTGGACCTCATCGCGGTCCGTCGCGGCGAGAAGGTCATCGTCGAGGTCACCGTGCAGGTCGAGGGCGAGGTCGCCCCCGGCAACGAGTACGTGCTGGACTACGTCACCGTGCCGGTCGAGGCCGAGGCCACCGACCTGCCCGAGGCCGTCACCATCTCCATCGAGGGCCGCGAGGCCGGCGACCATGTGTACGCCACGGACGTGCAGGTCCCCGCCGGCGCCACGCTGCAGCTCGAGGACGACATCGCCATCGCCACCGTCAACGAGGTCCTCGAGCAGGACCTCGGCGACGAGTCCGTGCAGGAGGAGCAGGCCGCCGAGTCTGCCGAGGGCGAGTCCGAGGGCTCCGAGGACTGATCACGCCATGACGACGGGGACCACGCTCATCGTCGGGCTCGGCAATCCCGGGCCCGAGTACGAGCGCACCCGTCACAACGTCGGCCAGATGGTGGCGGATGAGCTCGCCTCCCGCATGGGGGTCGGGTTCACCCGCCACCGGGCCGGCGCCGTGGTGGCCACGGGTCGCCTCGGCATCGGGGGACCGCGGGTCGTGCTCGCGAAGTCCACCGGCTACATGAACGTCTCCGGACGCCCCGTCTCCGCGCTGGCGTCCTTCTACGGGATCGGCCCCGAGGACCTCGTGGTGGTCCATGACGAGCTGGACATCCCGTTCGACACCCTGCGTCTCAAGCGCGGCGGGGGAGAGGGCGGCCACAACGGCCTGAAGTCCATCACCGCCTCGCTCGGCACGAAGGACTACGCCCGCGTGCGCGTCGGCATCGGCCGCCCCCCGGGCCGCATGGACGTGGCCGACTTCGTGCTGCGCCCCTTCACCAAGCCCGAGCAGGACGTCCTGCCGCTGCACGTGGACCGCGCGGCGGACGCCGTCGAGAAGCTCGTCACGGACGGTCTCGAGCCCGCCCAGCAGGCGTTCCACTGACCTCCCGCCCCGCGACATCCTCGACGGGGGCTCAGCCCCACGCTCAGGGGGCCGGGGTCACGGCACGGGCCAGAGCGTCCGCGATGGTCTCCAGGGCGGGATCCATGATCTGGATCATCTCCGCGTACCCCTCCACCGGCCCGCGGAACGGGTCCACGACGTCGAGGGGCTGGGCGGTCGACCGCGCGAGGGCCCGGTGGCGGGCCGCCTCGGCGGCGAAGGCACGCACTCCGCGACCGGCCGGGATCCAGTCCCGCCCGTCCCGCTGGTCCATCGCGCGGACCAGCGCCGCGAGCTCCAGCACGGTGAACACCCGCGCGACGGCCTGCGGCACCTCCCGCAGCGCGAAGCGCATGTGGTCCTGAGCCGCGGCCAACACCAGATCCGCCTCCGCCACCATGAACGGCTGCAACGCGGCGGGACGGTGGCCTTCCAGCCCGGTGACGCCGGCCTCGGCGCCGAGCCGCACGAGCGGCGGCGGCACCGTCAGGGCCTGGTTCGGCTGGGAGCCGGCGCTGCCGACCTCCACCCGGCCGGGGACCAGAGCCGCCAGCCGGCCCTGCAGGGCCCGGCTCGCATAGGCCGAGCGGCACACGTTGCCGGTGCACACGATGAGCACGGCGTCCGGCGAGGGGAGGGCCCGGCGCCCCCGCCGGGCAGGCGGAGCCGAGCTCGACAGCGCCGGGCGACGGGAGAACGAGATCAACCGCGCGCGGCTCCGCCATCACGCTCGAGCCACGAGGACAGCGCCCGGGCCTGGCGATCGACGACCTTGCCGACCATCGGCTCGGCCTTCGCGGCGAGCTTCGAGCCCACCAGCGGGATCCGGCAGACGAGGGTGCCGTCCACGGAGAACTGGGAACCCTCACCGGCGGCGGTCAGGCGGAGGGCGCCGTCCGCCGTCGCCTTGGCGGAGGGCACGGTGATGGTGGTGGTGCCGGCGCGGGAGCCGTCCGCGGCGGGCGCGTCCCAGCGCTCCACCTGCTCCACCTGGAGGGCGGAGCCGATGAGCTTGCGGGCCATGTCCGGGACCCGATCCGGGATACGGTCCGCGGGCAGGGAGCGCACGGCGGTGACGGTCATCGCGCCCTCCGGGGAGCCCTCCACGGAGAACGAGACCAGGGAGCCGCCGAAGGACTCGACCACGGAACGGTGGAAGTCCTCGGACGCCAGGGCGGCTGCCACGGCCGCCGGCGGGTGCGGGATGGACTGCTGAGCGGAAAAGGCCACGGTGTCTCCTCGGGGTCAAGTCGGGCCGCGCCCGGCGGGCCGTGAGAGGGCCTGCACCGGTTCGCCGACGGCGATAGGCGCCCATCCCTCACCTTATATGCTGGCCTCCGCGACCCGGGTCCCGTGCACGGCGCCGGGACCGGCCGCGCGACCCCTCGTGAACCCCCTGGAAGGTGTGTCCGCCATGTCGGCACTCTGGGCCGTGGCCCTCATCATGCTCCTGAGCGGGACGGCGAAGCTCCGTTCCGGCGAGGACGTGCAGGCCACGTTCACCCGACTCAGGGTGCCCCGCCCGTTCGCGGCCCCCGCCCTGGCGCGCGCGTTCCCCTGGCTCGAGCTGCTGCTCGCCGCCGCCCTCCTGCAGCCCTTCACCCTGCTGCGTCCCGTCGTCGGCCTGGTGGCCGTGGCCCTCTTCGCCGCCTTCCTCGCGCTCGTGGTCCGGGCCCAGGACGACGGCGTCTCGTGCGGCTGCTTCGGCGAGGCATCGGCCGCCCCGATCTCCCGCACCACCGTGGTCCGCAACGTCGTCTTCCTGGCCCTCGCCGTCCTGGCCCTGGCCGAGGGGATCGTCTCGCTGACGGTGCACGGCGCGGGCCTGGCCTGGCAGCCGCTCACCGCCTTCGGCGCCGGGGCGTGGGCGTGGGCCCTGCTCGTGTCCGTGCTGCTCGCGACCGCCGCGTTCCTGGCCGGGCGCGAGTCCGTCCCGGCCGCACCCGACGCCGCCCCGGCGACGCCCACGCCCGAGGCCCCGGCCGCCGTCGACCCGGCCGACGCCGCCGAGCCCGAACGCCACCCGTTCCCGGACGCCGTCGTGGTCGCGGACGGCGAATACACCGGTCTGCACCGGCTGGTCGCGGACGGGGCCGTGGTGGCCCTGCGCCTGTCCACGGGGTGCGGCTCCTGCACGCGCGTGATCGACCGGCTGGACGAGTTCAAGGACGCGCTCGGGCCGGTCCGGCTGCGGGTCCTCATGCCCCAGCACGCCCCCGGCGCCGAGGGGGCGATCCACAGCGGCGCCGTCGACGCGTCGCTCGTGCTCGCCGACCCGGCCGGCGCCGCCTCGCAGGCCCTCGGCCTGCACTCGTTCCCCACCGCGGTGCTGCTCGGCACGGACCGGCTCACCGCCGGCGGCCCGGTGGGCGGCGCCGACGACGTCCTCGCCTTCCTCGAAGAGATCCGGGAGATCATGACCACCGAACTGCCCGCCGCCACCCCGGAGGTCCGCGCATGAGCGCCCCCGAGACCACCCCCGTCCTCGCCCCGCTGCTGCCGCGCCTGCGCGCCGAACGCGCCCTCGAGGCGGCCGCCGCCTCCGCCGCCCGGCCGCTCGAGGCTCGGGGCGTCGAGCTGGAGATCGGCCTGCCCGACGGCGCCCGCGCGCCCCTGCTGACCGTCCTCGCCGAGGCGCTGGCCGAGGGCCACGGCGAGCGCGCCGCCGTCCTCGTGGTCACCGCGACCACCCGCGAGGCCGAGGACCTCGTGACCGACCTCGCCGCCTGGGCCCCCGCCGGTGCCGCCGCGCTGTTCCCGTCCTGGGAGACGCTGCCCCACGAGCGCCTGTCCCCGCGCTCGGACACCGTGGGCGCGCGCCTGGCCGTGCTGCGCCGCCTCGCCCACCCCGAGGAGCACGCGGAGGGCCCGCTGCGCATCGTCGTCGCCCCCGTGCGCGCCGTGCTGCAGCCCCTCGTGGCCGGGCTCGGCGAGCTGAGCCCCGTGACCCTGCGGACGGGGGAGGAGCGGGACTTCGACGCCGTGGTGGCCGCGCTCGCGGACGCCGCCTACTCCCGCGTGGACATGGTCAGCCGTCGCGGCGAGTTCGCGGTGCGCGGCGGGCTGATCGACGTGTTCCCGCCCACCGAGGACTACCCCGTGCGCATCGAGTTCTTCGGCGACGAGGTGGAGCAGATGCGCTGGTTCTCCGTGGCGGACCAGCGCTCCCTCGAGGACACCACGGAGGACGGCTCGGGCCACCCCTCCGAGCTGTACGCACCCCCGTGCCGCGAGCTGCTCATCACGGACCACGTGCGCCGGCGCGCGAAGGAGCTGATCCCGGCCATGCCCGCCGCCGCGGACATGCTGGACCGGATCGCCGAGGGCGTGGCCGTGGAGGGCATGGAGTCCCTCTCCCCGCTGCTGGCCGAGGCCATGACGTCGCTGCCCCGCATGCTGCCCGCAGGCTCGCTGACCGTCCTCGTGGAGCCCGAGCGCCTGCGCGGCCGCGCCGACGACCTGCTGGCCACCAACGAGGAGTTCCTCCAGGCCGCGTGGGCCGGCGCCGCGCAGGGCGCGGTCGCCCCGGTGGACGTGGCCGGGGCGGACCAGTCCGCCGCGGGCGGCTTCCTCACGGTGGCCGAACTCCGCGCGGCCGCCCTCGAGCAGGACCAGGGGTTCTGGTCCGTCACCGCGCTGGTCTCGGACGCTGAGCTGCTGCCCGACGCCGCCACCCTGCGCGCCACCCTCGGCGTCCCGCAGACCTTCTCGGGCGACATCGAGGCCATGGTCGCGCACACCCGCGTCCGGCTCGCGGAGGGGTGGCATGCCGTGGTCCTCACCGACGGCCCCGGCTCCGCCCGCCGTCTCGCCGAGCTCACCACGGAGGCCGGCCTCACGGCCTCCGTGGCGGACGGGCCCCTGCCCGCGGACCTCGCCCCGGGGCGGGTCTCCATCGCGACGGCGCCCGTCGGCTCCGGCTTCACGATCCCGGACGCGCAGATCGCCCTGATCACGGAGCACGACCTCTTCGGCCGGCACCGCACCGCTGGCACGCGCGCCCCCGGAGCGCGGCTGGCCCGGAAGCGGCGCAACGCCGTCGACCCGCTGACCCTGCAGCCCGGCGACCACGTGGTGCACTCCCAGCACGGCATCGCCCGCTTCGTGGAGCTGCAGCGCCGCAAGGTCACCGGCGGCCCGCGCACCGCCCCCGGCGCCGAGGAGTCCTACCGCGAGTACCTCGTGCTGGAGTACGCGCCCTCGAAGCGCGGCGCCCCCGGCGACCGGCTGTTCGTGCCCACTGACCAGCTCGACCTGATCTCCACCTACGTGGGCGGGGAGACGCCGTCGCTGTCCAAGATGGGCGGCTCGGACTGGGCGCAGACCAAGTCCAAGGCCAAGCGCGCCACCCGCGAGATCGCCGGCGAGCTCATCCGCCTGTACTCGGCCCGTATGGCCTCGCGCGGCCACGCGTTCGCCCCGGACACCCCGTGGCAGGGCGAGCTGGAGGAGGCGTTCCCGTTCATCGAGACGCCGGATCAGCTGACCACCATCGAGGACGTCAAGAAGGACATGGAGGCGGCCGTCCCCATGGACCGGCTCGTCTCCGGCGACGTCGGCTTCGGCAAGACCGAGGTGGCCGTGCGCGCCGCGTTCAAGGCGGTGCAGGACGGCAAGCAGGTGGCCGTCCTCGTCCCGACGACGCTGCTCGCCCGCCAGCACCACCAGACGTTCTCCGACCGGTTCGCCGGCTTCCCCGTCAAGGTGGCCGCGCTCTCCCGGTTCCAGACCGCCAAGGAGTCCAAGGAGGTCGTCGAGGGGCTCGCGCACGGCGAGGTGGACGTGGTGATCGGCACCCACCGGCTGCTCTCCGACCAGGTGCAGTTCAAGGACCTGGGCCTGGTGATCGTGGACGAGGAGCAGCGCTTCGGCGTCGAGCACAAGGAGGCGCTGAAGAAGATGCGCACCAACGTGGACGTGCTCGCCATGTCCGCCACGCCCATCCCGCGCACCCTCGAGATGTCCCTCACCGGCATCCGTGAGACCTCCACGCTGGCCACCGCCCCGGAGGAGCGCCACCCCGTGCTCACCTCGGTGGGCCCGTACTCGGACCAGCAGGTCACCGCGGCCATCCGCCGCGAGCTGATGCGCGAGGGCCAGGTGTTCTACGTGCACAACCGCGTCACCACCATCGACAAGGTGGCCAAGCGCATCGCCGAGCTGGTGCCGGAGGCGCGGATCGCCGTCGCCCACGGCAAGATGAGCGAGGCCCGGCTCGAGCAGATCATGGTGGACTTCTGGGAGCGGAAGTTCGACGTGCTCGTCTCCACCACGATCATCGAGACCGGCCTGGACATCGCCAACGCCAACACCCTGATCGTGGAGGACGCCCACCGCTACGGCCTCTCGCAGCTGCACCAGCTGCGCGGCCGCGTGGGCCGTGGCCGCGAGCGGGCGTACGCGTACTTCCTGTACGACCCGCAGAAGCCCCTGGGCGAGGTGGCCCTCGAACGCCTCAAGGCCGTGGCCACCCACAACGAGCTCGGCGCGGGCATGCAGCTGGCCATGAAGGACCTCGAGATCCGCGGCGCCGGCAACCTGCTGGGCGGGGAGCAGTCCGGCCACATCGCCGGCGTGGGCTTCGACCTCTACCTGCGGATGGTGGGCGAGGCCGTGGCCGACTTCAAGGGCGAGGAGGACACCGCGCCCGCCGAGGTGAAGGTGGAGCTGCCGGTCAACGCCCACCTGCCGCACGACTACGTGCCGGGGGAGCGGCTGCGCCTCGAGATGTACCGCAACCTCGCCCAGGCCGCGGACGACGCCGCCGTGGACGCCGTGGTGGAGGAGCTCAAGGACCGGTACGGCCCGCTGCCGGAGCCGGTGGAGGCGCTCGTCGCCGTCGCCCGGTTCCGCAACCGGGCGCGAGCCGCGGGCGTCACCGAGGTCATGCTGCTGGGGCAGAACGTGAAGTTCGGCCCCGCCGCGGACCTGCCGGAGTCCCGTCAGATGCGCCTGACCCGCATGTACAAGGGCGCCCAGGTCAAGCCGGCCCTGAACGGCGTCCTCATCCCGCGTCCCAAGACCAAGCCGGTCATGGGTCAGGACCTCGTGGACGTCCCGCTGCTCGAGTGGGCGCAGCAGGTGGTCGACGCGATCTTCGCGCCGGAGGGCTGAGGCGGGTCAGGCCGTCCTCACGCGGACGAGGATGCCGTGCGCCTCGAGCATCTCGAGGAAGGCGTGGACGTCGGCCGCGACGTCGGCGGGAGCGAGGCCGAACGCCTCCGCCACCTGGACCGTGACGTCCGTCGTCGACAGCGGCACCGGCGGATCCGCGACCAGGTCGTCCTCCGGGGTGCGGCCTCCCACGAGGACGTCCCAGATCACGTCGCCCGAGGCGCTCAGCAGCAGCGGCTGACCGGCCTCGAGCGTCATGACGGCGGTCTGGCCGCCGGCGGTGCGGGCCCACGCGATGTCGGGGGCGAGCGCCCAGCCCTCGGTGGTCTCACCGGCCACGGCGCACCGCCTTCGTCCAGGCCCAGCCGGCGAGTGCGCCGAGCCGGGCGCGCTGCTCGCGCCACAGGTCCGCGCGGGTGACGGGTCGGCCCAGGCGCATCTGCAGATGGGGGCGGTTCACCGGGATCGTGCGGGCCACGAGGGCGGCCCGCTCCCGCACCGTGGCGGCCGACCGCCACCGGGTGCGGAACAGCTCAAGACCGCTCTGGCTCTCGTGCAGCGCCGCGAAGAGGGTCAGCTGCCGGGTGTCGACGCCGTCGGCGGCCTCGCCCGTGGCGACGTGCCAGGCCGCGCCCGCGTCCAGCCGGTGGGCTTCTTCGCGCAGGGCGGCCCAGCTCTCGGCGGGGAGGGACTCCCGGATGTGCCGGACGTCGAGGCCACCGCGGAACGGGTCGCGGGCCGCGTGGACGATCACGACGAGCCGCTGATGGCGCGGACTCGGCACCGGGACAGACCGGCCGGCGATCACGAGGTGGACGTGCTCGCTCCACAGGGCGTCGAAGGTTGCCTCGGGGGACGCGCCGAGGCCGGGGAAGAGCCGATGCACGTCCACATACCCCAGCTGGTCATGCCAGAGCGTGGCCGCGTGCTGGAAGATCGACCCTTCCGAGAAGTCAGCGACCGGTTCCCAGGCGTGGGCGTGCAGGAGCTCGATGACGGCGGTGGCATCGGCCGGATGGACCAGCAGGTCTACGTCCGAACTGCGGCGGTGCTCCGGGTAGACGCCGGGCTCCGTGGCGTAGCCCTTGACGTGCAGGCCGCGAATGCCGACCCGGTCCAGCAGATGCGTGATGCGGGCGTGGGCGAGGCGGACGCGGACCTCGAAGTCCAGGGACGGCGGGGCGGCCGGTCGCTGTCCCGTCGCTCGTTCTCCCATGGCCGCGAGCTTAGTCGACCCAAAGGAGGCCCGGCGGTGACTGTGCCGGATGCCCGGTGCAAAGTTAAAGGGGGTTCAGGTGGATTCGTGGACTGACGGCGCGAGACCCGCACGCTCCCGGGTGCTCCGTGTTGACGTGCCATCCATGAACGCGTGGCAGGACTCGCGATGAGCTGCGCGACCTGTCTAGATCCACCTGCAGAGTTCCATTCTCATGTTCACCGAGCATGCCGTTCCCCGCGATCGTCCCCCTGCCGCAGGGCATCCCAGACCTGGACTGGTTGCGCTAATGGGCGCGGATCGCGGGCTTCATCGGTCTTGTTGACTGCATCGCCCGCGGTCGGCTCAGTCGCCGCTCGCTCTGATGCGGACGCGGCGGTGGAAGGTGGCCCTGCTCGTCACCGCCGCGGTGTGCGTCTTCCTCACGGGCCCTGCACCTCCATGGCGGGCTTGGCGTGCGCCGTCCTGTGGCTCTGGTCGACGCCGCAGATGGGGGTGGCGTCGTGCTCGTCCTCGCCATCCTCGGCGCCTACGCATTCTTAGGCTGCGCCTGTCCGCCCCCCGGCTGCGCACCCCTGCGCGTGGCAGTGGAGGCGGCCCCGTCCCCGATCTCTGACGCCGGCCGGTCAGGCGCCCGTCGGCTCCTCGTCCACGACGTCCCCGTCGAGGGCCCGGGCGATCTCCCACGCCAGCAGCTCGACGATCGGCTGCGCGGTCTGCGCCATCGCGGCGTAGCCCTCGGCGGGGCCGCGGAACGGGTCCGGCAGATCCGCGTCCGGCCGCTCCCCGTGGGCGATCAGGCGGGAGCGCAGCTCCGCCAGCGCCGTGACGAGCGCGGTGACGCCCGCGCCCGGAGGGACCGCCGCGGCGAGCTCCTCGCCGTGGTCGCGCAGGAGGGTGCCCATGCCGAGGATCGTGAAGGTCCGGCGCACCGCCGCGGGGTCCTCGCGCAGCACCTCGTCCAGGTGGTCGTCCGTCGCGGTCAGGACGAGGTCCTGTCCCGCCAGCGAACGCCCGGTCAGCTGCTGCGGTCGATGCTGCGTCAACGCGGCGCGGACTCGGCGGCTCGGTGCGAGGTCGAGCAGCGGGCCGGGGACGGTCAGCGCCTGGTTCGGTTCCGTGCCCGCGCTCGTGACCTCCGCGCGGCCCCGGTCGCCGAGCAGGGCGTTGAGCTGCGCCTGCAGCGCGTACTCCACATAGGCGGAGCGGCAGATGTTGCCCGTGCACACGACGAGGACGCGGGCGCTCGGCACGGGGCCGGGGACACGGTCGGCCGGTGCGGCAGGCGAGGCCGGCTCAGCGGCCGCGGCGGTCGCGGGAGCCACCGCGCGCTCGGCCGGCGTCGCACGCTGCCGCGGCGCGGCGGGGTCGGCCGGGTGGGGGCGGAACGCCGGGCCGAGCCGGAACTCGGCGAGGCGATCCTCCCGCGCCGTGGAGGCCGCCGGGGCGCCGGCGTCGCCGCCGTCACCCGCCGGGTGGCCGCCGTCGCGGGTCGGCGCCTCGGGCTCCTCCGGCGTCGACGGCAGGAACGGATTGCGGATCGGGGGGCGATGATCCCGGCTCATGGTTGTGTCCTCTCCGAGGCGGTCGTGACGCGCGGCAGCGCGGACGTGACGGGGTGCGGGGGCTCCACGCGCCGCAGGCGGTGCACCGGGTGCCAGCGGCGGCGCGCCCCCGTGAACGGCTTGGACAGGGGGGTGGCGAGCAGGGCGAGGCCTGCCAGCCAGCTGAGGGCGAGCGCGAGGGCGAACTTGACGGCGTTGTCCTCCACGCCGTGGCGCGTGACCCACATCAGCACCCAGCCGTGCAGCAGCACCACCACCGTGCCCGTCCGGACCAGGGCGGTGATGACGCGGCGCAGGGCCTGCCCCGTCCCGGTGCGTCGGGCGAAGGAGCGCAGCAGTCCCTCCACCGTGGAACCGAACACGAGCACCATCCCCGCGGACATCAGGACGCCCACGGCAGGGGTGAGCACCGGCGTGCCGAAGCCGCCGAACTTGATGTTGGGCGGCTCCAGGCCCAGCCGGACCGCGCCCAGCCCGAGCAGCACCAGGCCGACGCCGATGAGCGTCCGATGGCGTCGCACGTGCGGTTGGACGCGGCGACGGAACGTCTCGCCGCTGAGGACGAACAGCAGGCACGGCAGGGCCAGCCCGACGCCCAGAGGCGTGCGGGCGATCGCGGAGTCCGGCACGAGGTGGGCCCACGCCAGCCCGGCCAGGCCCACGGCCCAGGCGACGGCGGACGGGAAGCGCTCGAGGAATCGGCGCAGCACCGTGGTGAAGAACAGGACGGAGATGAACCAGAACGCCCACCACGGGGGCTCCTGGTCCGCGCCCCCGTACCAGCCGGTGAGCATCAGGCGCCGCAGCAGGTCGGGGTCGTCGCCGAACCACGCGAACGCGGCCACGGACATGAGCGCCGCCCACACCAGGTAGGGCACCATCAGGCTCCGGAAGCGGCCCCGCACGTCCTTGGCCCAGGGGCGGCCGCGCGTCCAGAAGTAGCCGGTGAGGAAGAAGAACAGCGGCATCCGCCAGATCTCCAGGTACCGGCTGAAGGTGAGGTCCGTCAGGTACGCGTGACCCAGCACCACCGCCGCGATGGAGACAAGCCGAAGGGCGTCCACCCCCGTGTTGCGGGTGGACGCCCTTCGGCGCGCGGCGGCCGGACGACCGGTGTCAGCGATCCTCGGCTCCCGGACGGCTCAGCGGTGCGCGGCGCCGGTCTCGACGGCGTGGGCGCCGGCGGCGGCGTGCTCGACGGCGGGACGGGTGTGGATGGCGGTGGTGTCCACGGTGTCGCTGCGGCCCAGGAACGCCTTGGGGATCAGGAAGGCCACGGTGGCCAGGGCCAGCGCGATCAGGCCGGGGACCCAGACCGTCTCGAGCGTCCAGAAGCCCATGGCGTAGAGGCAGCCGAGGAACGCGCCGAAGGCGACGATGAAGGCGATCAGGGAACCCCAGACGCCGCCCACGTTGGAGTGGTCGATGGCCTTGCCGTTGCGGATCACGTGATGCTCCTTCGGTGCGGTCCCGACCGGGGCGGACGCCCGGCCGAAGTGATGCGAGTCAGTCGGATCCCAGGATAGCAAGCGCGGAGCTGGCCCCGATCCGGGTGGCGCCGGCCTCGATCATCGCCAGGGCGTCCGCGCGGGTGCGCACCCCGCCGGAGGCCTTCACGCCGATGCGCTCGCCCACGGTGCGGCGCATCAGCGCGACGTGCTCGACGGTGGCGCCCGCGGTGGAGAAGCCCGTGGAGGTCTTCACGAAGTCCGCCCCGGCCTCGACCGCGGCCTCGCAGGCCAGGACGATCGCGTCGTCGTCCAGCAGGGCGGTCTCCACGATCACCTTGAGCAGCGCCCCGCCGTCGCCCGCGGGGCCGTCCGCGTGCGCGGCCTCGGCCACGGCGCGGACGTCCGAGACGAGCCGGGCGCGGTCCCCGGCACGGGCCGCGGCGACGTCGAGGACCATGTCCACCTCGTCCGCGCCGGCGTCGATCGCCTGCCGGGCCTCGAAGGCCTTGACCTCCGAGGCGTTGGCGCCGAGGGGGAAGCCGATCACGGTGCAGGTCAGCACGTCCGAGCCCGCGAGCTCGGCGGCCACCAGCGGCACCCACACGGGGTTGATGCACACGCTCTTGACCCCGGCCTCGCGGGACTCGGCCACGAGGCGGCGCACGTCCGCCTCCGAGGTGTCGGCCTTCAGGGCGGTCGCGTCGATGTACTTCGCCAGCTCGGCGGTGGTGAGGGAGACGGTCATGTCCGCCAGCCTACCGAGGCTCAGCCGCCCACGAGGGCCGTCACCTCGGCGCGCAGCGCCTCGAGCCGCTCGGCGGCCGCGGCCGGGTCGGCGTCCCGGGTGCCGAGGTAGCACTTGAGCTTCGGCTCGGTGCCGGACGGGCGCACGAGGACGCGGGTGCCGGAGTCGGTGGCGAACAGCAGCGCGTCCGTCGGCGGCAGCCCGTCCCCGCCGGCGGCCAGGTCCCGGCGCACGGTGACCGGCTCGCCCGCGAGCGTGGCCGGCGCCTGCTGACGCAGGGCCGCCATGGTGCGGGCGATCAGGGACAGGTCCGCCACGCGGACCGAGACCTGGGCGCTGGGCATGGCGCCGGTGACCGCGTCGACGTCGGCCAGGGCGTCCGTCAGGCCGCGTCCCTGCGCCGTGAGGCCGGCGGCCAGCTCCGCGGCCAGGAGGGCGGCCGTGATGCCGTCCTTGTCCCGCACCATGTCCGGGTCCACGCAGTAGCCGAGGGCCTCCTCGTAGCCGAAGCCGAGGTCCGGGGCGCGGGAGATCCACTTGAAGCCGGTCAGCGTGACGTGGTGCCTCACCCCGTTCGCCTCCGCCAGAGCGGCCAGCTGCGGGGAGGAGACCACGGAGTTCGCGGCGCTGCGGCCCGCCGCGTGCAGGGCCGGCATCGCGTGCGCGCCCAGCAGCGTCCCGACGGCGTCGCCCGAGAGCATCCGCCACGTGCGGGTGCCGTCCGCGTCGGTGACCGGCGCGGCCAGGGCCAGGCGGTCGGCGTCGGGGTCGTTGGCGATCACCAGGTCCGCGTCCACCTCGGCGGCCAGGGCGAGGGCGAGGTCCATCGCCCCCGGCTCCTCCGGGTTGGGGAACGCGACCGTGGGGAAGGCCGGGTCCGGGGCGGCCTGCTCGGCCACCACATGGACGGGGCCGAAGCCGGCGTCCTCGAGCAGACCCGGGACCACGGCGCCGCCCACCCCGTGCAGGGGCGTGTAGACCACGCGCAGGGCGCGGTGGCCGTGCCGGTCGTCGTCGAGCACGCCGAGGGCCGCCGCACGGTAGGCCTCCAGCAGGTCCGGCCCGGCCACGGTCCAGCCGTCCTCGGCGAGCGGGATGTCCGCGGTCCACGCCGCATGGTCGATGCGGGCGGCGATCTCCGCGTCCGCGGGGGAGACGATCTGCGCCCCCCGGCCCGCCTCGTCCGTGAGCCGCCCGCCGAGGTAGACCTTGTAGCCGTTGTCCGCGGGCGGGTTGTGACTGGCCGTGACCATCACGCCCGCGTCCGCGCTGAGATGGCGCACCGCGAAGGCGAGCACCGGCGTCGGCAGCGGGTCCGGCAGCAGGACGGTCTGCACGCCCGCGGCCGTCAGGACGGCGGCCGTGTCCGCGGCGAAGGCGGCCGAACCGCGCCGCGCGTCGTACCCGACGACGGCCAGCGGCGGGGCCGCGTCCCGTCCGACGCCGTCCCACAGGTGGGCGGCCAGACCCGCCGCGGTGCGGCGCACCACGAGCCGGTTCATGCGGGACTCGCCCGGGCCCTCCTCGGCGCGCAGGCCGGCGGTGCCGAAGGCGAGCGGCCCGGCGAAGCGGGCGGCGAGCGCCGCCCGGGCGGCCGCGGCCTCCGGGCCGACGCCGGCGGCTGCGTCGAGCTCGGCGCGCAGGGTGTCCCGGTGCGCGGGGTCGGGGTCCTCCGCCGCCCACCGCTCAGCCCGGGCGAGGACGTCCTCCGGGAGCGCGGCGACGTCGTCGTGCGGGGGATGCGCGGGCATCAGAGCCGCCCCACGATGTCCGCGAGCAGGCGCGCGATGCGCGGGCCGGCGGCCTGGCCGGCCTCGACGACCTCGGCGTGGGACAGCGGCGTCTCCGAGATGCCGGCGCCGAGGTTGGTCACCAGCGAGATGCCGAACACCTCCAGCCCGGCGTGACGGGCCGCGATCGCGTCCAGTGCCGTGGACATGCCGACGAGATCGCCGCCGAGGGTGCGCGCCATCCGCACCTCGGCGGGGGTCTCGTACTGCGGGCCGGCGAACTGGACGTACACGCCCTCGCGCAGGGACGGGTCCACCTCACGGGCGATCGCGCGCAGCCGCGGGGAGTAGAGGTCGGTCAGGTCCACGAACGTGGCGCCGGCGAGCGGGGTGGCGCCGGTGAGGTTGATGTGGTCCGCGATCAGGACGGGGGTGCCCGGGGCGATCTCCGGGTCCAGGCCGCCGCAGCCGTTGGTCAGCACCACGGTGCGCGCCCCGGCGGCGGCGGCGGTGCGGACGGTGTGCGCCACGGCCTGGGCGTCGCGGGACTCGTAGAAGTGCGTGCGCGAGCCGAAGACAAGGGCGTGCGTGCCGTCCGGCAGTCGGACCGAGCGGATCACCGCGTTGTGGCCGGGCACCTTCGGGGCGTGGAAGCCGGGCACCTCGGCCAGCGGCACGGCGGCGACCTCGTCGCCGATCAGGCCGGCGGCCTCGCCCCAGCCGGAGCCGAGGACGACGGCGACGCGGTGCTCCGCCACGCCCGTCGCCCGGGCGATGGTGTCGGCGGCCGCGCGGGCCTCGGCGAAGCCCGGATGGTCGCCGGTCACGGGGGAGTCGGGGGAGGGGATGCTGGTCTGGTCGGTCACGTCGTGGAGTCTAGGCGGTGTCCCGTGAGCGCGGGCTAGGACTTTCCCGTCCGCGGCGGACACAATGGAGCCCGTGAGCGAGGAAAACAGCACCTTCATCCCGTCCCTGACCATCATCGGCGGCGGCCCCGGCGGCTACGAGGCCGCCATGGTGGCCGCGAAGCTGGGCGCCCGCGTGACCCTGGTCGAGCGCCAGGGGCTGGGCGGCGCGGCCGTCCTCACGGACGTGGTCCCCTCCAAGACGCTGATCGCCGCCGCCGACTCGATGCGCCGCGTGGGCGCCTCCGTGGACCTGGGCGTCGACCTCGGTGGGGCCGACGTCCACGCGGACATGGGCCGGGTCGGCCACCGCATCCTGAACCTGGCCCACGAGCAGTCCTCGGACATCCGCGCGGGCCTCGAGCGGGTCGGCGTCCGGGTGATCGACGGCGTGGGCCGCGTCGTCGGCCCCCACGAGGTGTCCGTCCGCGCCCTCGACGACGCCGACGCCGGCGCCGAGCCCGAGATCATCACCTCGGACGCGATCCTCGTGGCCGTCGGCGCGAGCCCCCGCGAGCTGCCCACCGCCGTCCCGGACGGCGAGCGGATCTTCAACTGGAAGCAGGTCTACAACCTCAAGGAGCTGCCCGAGCACCTGATCGTCGTGGGCTCCGGCGTCACCGGCGCCGAGTTCGCCTCGGCCTACAACCGCCTCGGCGCCAAGGTCACCCTCGTCTCCTCGCGCGACCGCGTGCTCCCCGGCGAGGACGCCGACGCCGCCGAACTGCTCGAGAAGGTCTTCGAGGGCAACGGCCTCAGGGTGGTCTCCCGCTCCCGGGCCGAGTCCGTCGAGCGGACCGAGACCGGCGTGCGCGTGCACCTCTCCGGCGAGGGCGCCGAGGACACCCCGTCGATCGAGGGCTCCCACGCGCTGGTGGCCGTCGGCGGCGTGCCGAACACGGCGGGCCTCGGCCTCGACGACGTGGGCGTGAAGCTGACCGGCTCCGGCCACGTGCTCGTGGACGGCGTCTCCCGCACGTCCGTGCCGAGCATCTACGCGGCGGGCGACTGCACGGGCAAGCTCGCCCTCGCCTCGGTGGCGGCCATGCAGGGGCGCATCGCCGTCGCCCACCTGCTCGGCGACGCCCTCAAGCCGCTGCGCCCGCACCTGCTGGCCTCGAACATCTTCACCTCGCCGGAGATCGCCACCGTGGGCGTCACGCAGGCGCAGGTGGACTCCGGCCAGTACCAGGCGGACGTGCTGCGCCTGGACTTCCACACCAACCCCCGCGCCAAGATGTCCGGCGCGGAGGAGGGGTTCGTGAAGATCTTCGCGCGACAGGGCTCCGGCACCGTGATCGGCGGCGTGGTGGTCTCGCCGCGCGCGTCCGAGCTGATCTACGCGCTCGCGCTCGCGGTCACGCACAAGCTGCACGTGGACGACCTCGCGGACACCTTCACCGTGTACCCGTCCATGTCCGGGTCGATCGCGGAGGCGGCCCGCCGCCTGCACGTGCGCATCTGACCCAGAGACGACTTTCGGTCGTGAGATAGGGCCTATCTCACGACCGAAAGCGTCCATTCCCCCGATGTCACGTTCGAAAGTGCGGGCGTGGGGCGCGGGGGGAGCGCCGGGGGCCGGCCGGGGTCAGCGTGCGGCGCGGCGCTCGCGGGCCGAGGTGACGGTGTCGAGGTCCGTGTGGCGGGTCTCGGGGGAGAGGGCCAGCGCGATGACGGTGATCGCCGAGGCGGCGGCCAGGTAGTAGCCGACGTAGGAGACGTCGAACTTCTGCACCAGCCAGGCGGCGATGAACGGGGTCAGCGCGGCGCCGAGGATGGAGGACACGTTGTAGGCGATGCCGGAGCCGGTGTAGCGCGTGTTCGTGGGGAACAGCTCGGGCAGCACCGCGGACATCGGCCCGAAGGTCAGGCCCATGAGCGTCATGCCCGTGGCCAGGAACGCCAGCATCAGCGGCACGTTCAGCTCCGCGCCCACGCCCATGTTCTCCGGCGAGAGCCACAGGCCGAACGAGAGGCCGAACAGCACCATGAGCACCGAGATCACGATCAGGGTGGGGCGGCGGCCGAAGCGGTCAGCCAGCAGGCCGGAGACCGGCACGAACGCCGCGAAGAACAGGATGCCGACCAGCTGCAGCACGAGGAACTCGGCGTAGGGGACACCCAGGAAGCCGTTGGCCGGCTTGCCGATCGCGTAGGAGAGGATCCACGTGGTCATCAGGTAGAAGAGCACGTAGGTGGCGTACATGACGAAGGTGCCCAGGATCAGCTCCCACCAGTTGCGGCGGAAGACCTCGCCCAGCGGCGCCTTCACACGCTGGTCGCGGTCGAGGGCGCGCTGGAAGACCGGGGTCTCCTCGAGCTTGACGCGGACGTAGAGGCCCACGGCCACCATCACGATCGAGAGCAGGAACGGCACGCGCCACACCCACGTGAGGAACGGGCCGTCGAGCACCGGGTTCGTGGAGTCGTGGTCGAAGCCGAGCACGAGCGCGAGGAACAGGCCGTTGGCCAGCAGGAAGCCGATCGGCGCGCCGAGCTGCGGCCACATGGCCGCCTGCGCGCGCTTGCCGTCCTTGGCGTACTCGGTGGCCAGCAGGGCGGCGCCGGACCACTCGCCGCCGAGCCCCAGACCCTGGAAGAAGCGCAGCAGCGTCAGCATGGCCGGCGCCCACAGGCCGATCTGGTAGTACGTGGGCAGCAGGCCGATGAGGAACGTCGCGATGCCCATGGTCAGCAGCGAGCCGATGAGCGTGGTCTTGCGGCCCACGCGATCGCCCAGGTGGCCGAAGACGACGGCGCCCAGCGGCCGGGCGACGAACGCCGCGCCGAAGGTGGCCATGGAGGCCAGCAGGGCCGTGTTGTCGTCGCCGCCCGCGAAGAAGATCAGCGGGAACACCGAGACGGCGGCCGTGGCGTAGATGTAGAAGTCGTAGAACTCGATCGAGGTGCCCACGAGCGAGGCGATGATGACCCGCGATCGGGGCACCTCCTGCGCGGCGGCGACCGCGTCCGACGTGACATCGGGGGTGGCGGTGGGGGCGCCCGGGTTCGCGGGCGGGGTGGAGTGGGACATGGTGTCTCCCTGGTATGACGGGCACAGGGGGTCGCGAACGACCACGATGTGAGACGAAGATGCGTGTCAGGTTAAGCCTCGTCGCGCCGATCTGCGAGAGTCATGTCCCCGTCGTCCACCATGTGGAACCAGCCCACGACGCCGACGCTCCGCGCCGTCGTCGCCGGCGGCTCACTCCGCGTCGGCGATGGTGGCGATCACCGTGCCGGCCGTGACCGTCTGGCCCGGCTCGACCTCGAGACCGCTGACCACGCCCGCGCGGTGGGCCGCGAGCGGCTGCTCCATCTTCATGGCCTCCACGACCACGATCAGGTCCCCTTCGGCCACGGTCTGGCCGTTCTCGGCGGCGACCTTCACCACGGTGCCCTGCATCGGGGCGGTCAGCGCGTCCGTGCTGACGGCCGCGGCCACCGGTGCGCCGCGCTTGCCGCGGGGCCGGCGTCGTCCCGCACCGGCCCGCTGGGCGGCGCCGGAGATCGTGTGCAGGGCCTCGCCCCACGTGGGCAGGGTGACGTCCACGCGCTTGCCGTTGACCTCCACGGTCACGGTGTGGCGTGCCTCGCGGGGGGCCGGCTCGGCCGGGGTGAGGGCGCTCGGCTCGATGTGGTTCGCGAACTCCGTCTCGATCCACCGGGTGTGCACCGAGAACGGCTCCTCCGAGCCGGCGATCTCGGGGGCGAAGGCGGGGTCGCGCACCACGGCGCGGTGGAAGGGCAGCACCGAGGGCATGCCGACGATCTCGGCCTCGCGCAGGGCGCGGGCGGCGCGCTGCAGGGCCTGGCGGCGGTCCGCGCCGGTGACGATCAGCTTGGCGACCATGGAGTCGAAGGCCCCGGAGACGGCCTCGCCCTCCACCACGCCGGAGTCCACGCGCACGCCCGGGCCGCTGGGCATGCGGAACGTGGTGAGCCGGCCGGGGGCGGGCAGGAAGTTGCGGCCCGGGTCCTCGCCGTTGAGGCGGAACTCGATCGAGTGGCCGCGGGGCCGCGGGTCCGTGTAGCCGAGGGCCTCGCCGCGGGCCAGGCGGAACTGCTCGCGCACGAGGTCGATGCCGGTGATCTCCTCGGAGACCGGGTGCTCCACCTGCAGGCGCGTGTTCACCTCGAGGAAGGAGATGGTGCCGTCCTGGCCCACGAGGAACTCGCACGTGCCCGCACCGACGTAGCCGGCCTCCTGCAGGATCGCCTTGGAGGACTCCACGAGGCGGGCGTTCTGCTCGTCCGTGAGGAACGGCGCCGGGGCCTCCTCCACGAGCTTCTGGTTGCGGCGCTGCAGCGAGCAGTCGCGGGTGGAGATCACGACGACGTCGCCGTGCACGTCCGCCAGGCACTGCGTCTCCACGTGGCGCGGCTTGTCCAGGAAGCGCTCCACGAAGCACTCGCCCCGGCCGAACGCGGCCACGGCCTCACGGACCGCGGACTCATAGAACTCGGGGATCTCCTCGCGCGTGCGGGCCACCTTGATGCCGCGGCCGCCGCCGCCGTAGGCCGCCTTGATGGCCACCGGCAGGCCGAACTCGTCCGCGAACGCGACGACCTCCTCCGTGCCGGTCACGGGGGAGGTGGTGCCCGGCGCCAGCGGGGCGCCGACCTTGGTGGCCAGCTGGCGGGCCGAGACCTTGTCGCCCAGCCGGTCGATCGCCTCGGCGGGCGGGCCGATCCACACGAGGCCGGCGTCGGCCACGGCGCGCGCGAAGTCCGCGTTCTCGGAGAGGAAGCCGTAGCCGGGGTGCACGGCGTCCGCGCCCGCGCGCTCGGCGGCGTCGAGGATCTTGCCGATCACCAGATAGGAGTCGGCGGCGGTCTCCCCGCCGAGGGCCACGGCCTCGTCCGCGAGCGTCACGTGCAGGGCGTCCCGGTCCGGCTCGGCGTAGACGGCCACGGAGGTCAGCCCCTCGTCCTGGCAGGCCCGGATGATGCGCACGGCGATCTCGCCGCGGTTGGCGATCAGCACCCGGGAGAACCGGCGCTCCGCCGCGGGGTCGACGGGCGGGACGACCGAGGCCTGCGGTGCGTCGGCGATGCTCATGGGCGATGGACTCCTCGGACGATCACGGCTGGGGGTGCGGGCGCCACGTCCGGGGTCGTGCCCCTCACCCGGTGGGGCGAAAGGCGCGGGACGGCGCCGACTCTGACCAGCACCCTACTCGTTGTGGCGGAACCCTCCGAGGCACGCGGCCCTGTCGCGCCGGATCAGCGCTGCGCGTTGGAGGGTTCCCACAACCGGGTGGAGTCCTGGCCCAGGGCCGCCGTGGCCCGCCGCAGCCACGCCACGGACAGCCCGATCACCGCGTTGGGGTCCCCGTCCACGCCGTCCACGAGGGCCGCGCCCGCGCCGTCGACTGTGAACGCGCCCGCGCAGTGCAGCGGCTCGCCCGTGGCCACGTAGGCCTGGATCTCGGCCTCGGTGACGGCGCCGAAGCGCACGACGGCGGACACCACGCCCGCCTCCGCCGCCATCCCGGACCCGACCCCGGACTCCGGCAGCACCAGGCCCAGCCAGTGGCCCGAGTGCAGCACGCCCTGCCGGCCGGCCTGGGCGCGCCAGCGCTCGACGGCGACCTCGGGCTCATAGGGCTTGCCGTGGGCGCGGCCGTCGAACTCGAACACGGAGTCGCAGCCGAGCACGAGCGTGGGCGCGTCGACGCCGGCGGCCGCCACCCGGGCGGCCACGTCGCGGCCCTTGGCCTCCGCCAGCAGGCCCGCCAGCTCCGCCGGCGACGGGTCGCCCGCCGCCGCGCCCACGGCCGCCTCGTCCACCCCCGAGACGACGACGCGGAACGGCACCCGCGCCCGGGTCAGGACCTCCGCTCGGCCGGGGGAGGCCGAGCCGAGCACCAGCCGCAGGCCCGTGCCGGGGTCGGCCGCGCCGTCGTCGTGCGGGATCACGCGAGCGCCTCCCGCAGGGTGTCCAGGCCCATGCCGCCCAGGCGCAGGGCCCGGGTGTGGAAGGCCTTGAGGTCGAAGTCGGCGCCCTCGGCCTGCTCGTGCTCGGCGCGGATCTGCTCCCAGATGCGCTGGCCCACCTTGTACGCCGGCGCCTGCCCCGGCCAGCCGAGGTAGCGCGTGAACTCGAAGCGGCGCTGGCCCTCGGAGATCCTCAGGTGCTTGGTCAGGAACGCGTAGCCCTTCTCCGGGGTCCACGCGCCGCCGCCCTCGGACTCGGGGGCGTCGAAGCCGCAGTGGTAGCCGATGTCGAACACCACGCGGGCCGCGCGCATGCGCTGCATGTCCAGCATGCCGAGGTGGTCGCCCGGGTCGTCGAGGAAGCCGAGCTCCTCCATGAGCTTCTCCGCGTACAGCGCCCAGCCCTCGCCGTGGCCGGACGTCCAGCAGAAGCTGCGGCGCCACAGGTTGAGGTTTTCCCGGTTCATCATGGCGGTGGCGATCTGCAGGTGATGGCCCGGCACGCCCTCGTGGTAGACCGTGGTGGTCTCCGCCCACGTGGTGAACTCGTCCTCGCCCGGGGGCACGGACCACCACATGCGGCCGGGCCGGGAGAAGTCGTCCGAGGGGCCGGTGTAGTAGATGCCGCCCTCCTGGGTGGGGGCGATCATGCACTCGAGCCGGTCCATCGGGGCCGGGATCTCGAAGTGCTCCTTCATGGCCTCGACCGCGTCGTCGGAGAGCCGCTGCATCCATGTGCGCAGGGCCTCGGTGCCCTTCAGGGTGCGCTCCGGGTCCGCGTCCAGGATCGCGCGCGCCTCCTCGATCGTGGCGCCCGGCCGGATGCGCTCGGCGTCCGCCTGCTGCGCGGCGATGATGCGGGCCAGCTCCTCCTGGCCCCAGCAGTAGGTCTCCTCGAGGTCGATCTCGGCGCCGAGGAAGACGCGCGAGGCCAACCGGTAGTAGTCGATCCCGACGCCGTCCGCCTCCGGGGCGTGCGGGCGCAGCTCGGCCTCGAGCGTGTCCGCGAAGTCGCGGTAGGCCTGCGCGGCGGTGTCCGCGCCGGAGCGGATGCGGGCGGCCAGGGCGTCCTCCACGACGTCGGCTGCCTCGGCCCGCTCGACCAGGCCCGGGAAGAACCCGCCCGCGGCGCCGTGGGCGCGGGCCTGTTCCACCACGATGTCCACCTGGCGCACCGCGGCCACGTGGCCGGCGTCGCGGGAGGCGAGCAGGGACTCCGTGTAGCCGCGCAGGGCGGCCGGCAGGTTCTCGAGGCGGCCGGCGATGTGGCCCCACTGCTCCGCGGTGTCCGTGGGCATGAGGTCGAAGACCGCGCGGATGCCCTGGGCGGGGGAGGCGATGTTGTTCAGCTCGGTGCGGCCGGTCGCGTGGATCTCCCGCTCGAGGCCGATGCGCTCCTGCATGGCCGCCTTCGTGACGCGGTCCGTCTCATCCTGCGGCTCGAGCGCGGCCAGGTCCTCGAGCAGGCGGGCGTTGAGCTCGTCGTCGGCGCGGGCGCCGGCGGGGGAGAAGTCCGTGTACTCGGTCTCCCGACCCGGGAAGCCGAGCTCGGTGGCGGTGTCCGGATGCAGGGCGAGGAGGTCGGTCACGTAGCGCTCGGCGAGCGCGTCGATGGCGGACGGGGTGCGGGCGCCGTCGGCGGCGGCCTCGGAGGTGTGCTGGGTCATACCGGCACTCTAGGCGCTGGCGCCCGCCCCCCGGCTCACTGCGGGCCCGCGCCCTGACGCCACTGGCCGCGGCCGGGCCGGGCCCACAGGCCCAGGTCGCCGCGACGGCGGAGCGTGCGGTCCAGGGGACGGGGGTCGGCGGCCGCGGCGGCGAGCCGGGCGGCTTCGGCCCGGGCCGCGGCGGCCGCCTCGAGGACGGCGGCCAGCGCGGCCATCTCCTCCGGCTCCAACTCCGGGCCGCTGAGCTGCAGCGGGTCGGCCGGCGCCGGCGTGGCCTGCGTCGACTCGTCGTTCTCGTCCGGGACGCCCGGACCCAGCAGGGCGCTCACAGCGGCATGTTCCCGTGCTTCTTGGCGGGGCGGGCCTCGCGCTTGTGCAGGGTGGCGCGTAGGGCGCGGATGAGCTGGCCGCGGGTGGCGTGCGGGGGCACCACGGCGTCCACGTAGCCCAGCTCGGCGGCCTGGTACGGGTTGAGCAGCTCGGCCTCGTAGTCGGCCACGATCTCGGCCCGGCGCGCGTCGACGTCGCCGCCCGCCTCCGCCGTCGCCTTCAGGTCGCGCCGGTACAGGATGTTCACGGCGCCCTGGGCGCCCATCACGCCGATCTGCGCGCTCGGCCAGGCCAGGTTCAGGTCCGCGCCGAGCTTCTTGGAGCCCATCACGATGTACGCGCCGCCGAAGGCCTTGCGCGTGATCACGGTCAGCTTCGGCACGGTGGCCTCGGCGTAGGCGTAGATCAGCTTGGCGCCGCGGCGGATGATGCCGTTGAACTCCTGGTCCGTGCCGGGCAGGAACCCGGGCACGTCCACGAGGGTGATGATCGGGATGTTGAACGCGTCGCAGAAGCGCACGAACCGCGCGGCCTTCTCCGAGGCGGCGATGTCCAGGGTGCCGGCGAACTGCATCGGCTGGTTCGCGACGACGCCCACGCTCATGCCGTCCAGGCGGGCCAGGCCGGTGATCACGTTGGGCGCGTACAGCTCCTGCAGCTGCAGCAGGTGGCCCTCGTCCACGATCGAGGCGATGACCTCGAGCATGTCGTAGGGCTGGTTGGCGGAGTCCGGGACGATCTCGTCCAGGGCCAGGTCCTCGTCCGTGGGCTCCGGGTCCGCGGCCTCGAAGGTCGGGGCCTCCGCGAGGTTGTTGGAGGGCAGCAGCTCGAGCAGCTCCTGCACGTAGGCGATCGCGTCCTCCTCCGAGGAGGCCATGTAGTGGGCGGTGCCGGAGGTGGCGTTGTGCGAGCGGGCGCCGCCGAGGGTCTCCATGTCCACGTCCTCGCCCGTGACGGTCTTGATCACGTCCGGGCCGGTGATGAACATGTGCGAGGTCTGGTCCACCATCACCACGACGTCCGTCAGCGCCGGCGAATAGGCCGCGCCGCCGGCGGAGGGGCCCATGATCAGCGAGATCTGCGGGATCATGCCCGAGGCCAGGACGTTGTTCCGGAAGATGTCTGCGAACTGGGCGAGGGAGGCCACGCCCTCCTGGATGCGCGCGCCGCCGCCGTCGAGGATGCCGATCACGGGGCAGCCGTTGCGCGCGGCGAACTCCTGGACCTTCACGATCTTCTGGCCGTTGCGCTCGGACAGCGAGCCGCCGAACACGGTGAAGTCCTGGGAGTAGACGGCCACTTGGCGCCCGTCCACGGTGCCGAAGCCGGACACCAGGCCGTCGCCTGCCGGGTGCTTGGCGTCCATACCGAACACGGTGGTGCGGTGCACGGCCAGCGCGTCCAGCTCCACGAAGGAGCCCTCGTCCAGGAGGAGGTCGATCCGCTCGCGCGCGGTGTGCTTGCCGCGCGCGTGCTGGCGCTCGACGGCGTCCGGGCCGCCGGGCGCGGCCGTCGCCTCGAGCCGCCGATGCAGGTCGGCCAGCCGGCCGGCCGTGGTGGTCAGATCGGGATCGGTCACACGTCCTCCTTGTGGTGGTCCGCCAGATGCGGAGGCTCAGTCGGCCAGTCTACGGGCCGCCGCGGACGCCCTCGGTTGGAGGAAGCCCACAAACGGCGGGGACGTCGGCCCGGGCCGCCCCTTCGCGCGTCCCGGCGGTGGATCGGCCCGCCCGGCCCGCCCCCGGGAACGCCGTGTATATCTAGGGACATGCACCCCGACGACGCCCCCACACCGGACCTGACCTGGCTGGACTCCGCCGGCTCCACGCAGGATGAACTCCTCGCGCGGCTGGACCGCGAGGGGCACCGGCACGGTGCGGCCGTGGCCACCGCGGACCAGCGGGCCGGCCGGGGACGGCACTCCCGCGTGTGGAGCGCCGCGCCGGGGGCGGCGCTCGCCCTGTCCGTGTACCTGCGTCCCGAGTCCGGCGGGGTGCCGGTCTCCCCGGCCCACCTGAGCTGGCTCTCGCTCGTCGCCTCCGCCACGGTCGCCGAGCGCCTCGCGGCCCGGGGCGTCCCGACGCACGTGAAGTGGCCGAACGACGTGCTCGCCACCGACGGGCGCAAGCTGTGCGGCGTGCTGGCCACGGTGGCGCTGTCCTCGGACGGCAAGGGGCCCGGCGTCGTCGTCGGGATGGGCGTGAACCTGGACCACCGCGGGGCCGCCCCGGTGGACACCGCCACGGACCTGGCGGAGTGGATCGGCGCGGACGCCGTGCCCGCCCCCCGGGACCTCGCGGTCGAGCTGCGCGACGCCGTCGTGGCGGCCGTGGACCGCTTCGCGGCGGGCGTGGCGGGACAGACGGCGGCCGTGGACGGACGCCACCCCGCCGTGGCGGCCGTGGCAGACCGGCTCTCCACGCTGGGCCGCGCGGTGCGCGCCGAGCTGCCCGGCGGCGGCGTGCTGGAGGGCACGGCCGTGGGCCTCGGCCCCGGTGGCACCCTGCGCGTGAAGCGCGTCACACCGGACCGTGGCACAATCGAGACCGAGGTCAGTGCGGGGGACGTGGCCCACCTGCGCGGAGACGTCCATCGCGGCGCATGACACACCCGTCCCGGTCAGGAGGTGACCGCCGTGCGACTCGAGCCCGGTGAGCAGGTGATGGTCCGCACCCGCACCCACCCGCGCGCGCTGCTGCGCCCGGCCGCGGTCCTCGTGGCCGTCGCGTTCCTGCTCGGCCTGGCCGTCGGCGTGCTCGCACGCCCCGACCTGCCCGGGATCGTCGCCGCGAACCGCGCCGTGCTCGAGGCGGCCGCGTGGGTGGTCGCGGCGCTCGTCCTGCTCCCCGGCACCGTCCGCCCGCTGTGGCGCTGGGTCTTCCGGCGCACCGTGCTCACCGACCGCCGCATCCTCCAGGGCGCCGGCGTCGGCGGCTCCGGTGCCGCCATGCCGCTCGTGTCCATCGCCGACGTGCAGCGGCGCCGCCGCGGCTCGGGTGCCGGAGACCTGCACATCCTCTTCCAGGAGCCCGCCCGCCAGGTCCACTGGCGGCTGCGTGACGTCCCCGAGGCCGCGCGCTTCGAGAAGGCCCTGGCTCACCTGACCCGCCAGGCCCGCGCCGCGACCTGGCCCGCCCCCGTCCCGACAGGAGACCTCCGATGAGCCGTCCGGAGACACCGGACACCGCACCGCTGCCGATCGTCCCGCCGGCCGAGGACACGACCGCCCGCGACGCCGAGGCACGGCCCGCCGGCTGGACGAGCGCGATGCGCACGCTCGACGCCGGCCTGGTGGTGGGCCCGCGCGCCTACACCTCGCGGGAGGTGGCGCAGCGCCTCGGCGTCTCGATGGCCTCCGCCCGGAAGATCTGGCGTGCGCTGGGCTATCCGACGTCGCCGGAGGGGCACAAGGCCTTCACCGAGGCGGACATCGAGGCGTTCGAGTCCGTGCTCACGCTCGTACGCTCGGGGACGCTGAACGAGGACACCGCCATCTCGCTGGCCCGCTCGATCGGGCAGATGACGGACCGCATGGTGGTGTGGCAGATCGAGGCGCTCGTGGAGGACAAGATCGCCTCCGAGGGCCTGACGGACCCGGAGGCACGGCGGGCCGTCGTCGACATGCTCCCGGACATGGTCGGACCGCTCGAGAAGGCCATGCGGATCGTCTATCGGCGCCAGCTCAACCGCGCCGTCCAGCGCCTGACCGTGCGCGTGGAGGCCGGGCTGGCGGCCAGCGCCCAGGGCCGCGACGGCTCCGAGTCGGATGCGCCGCTGCCGCTGGCCCGCGCCGTCGGCTTCGCGGACATGGTCTCCTACACGACGCTCTCCCGGACCATGGACGACCGGACGCTGGCCCGCATGGTGCTGCGCTTCGAGTCCCTCGCCGCGGAGACCATCTCGGCCGGCGGCGGCTGGCTCGTGAAGACCATCGGCGACGAGGTCATGTTCAACGCCGAGACCCCCGAGGCCGGCGCCGCGATCGCGCTCTCCCTGGCCGAGACCATCGCCGCGGACGAGGAGCTGCCCTCGGCGCGCGTCGCCCTGACATGGGGACGGGTGCTCTCCCGCATGGGGGACATCTACGGGCCCACCGTGAACCTCGCCGCGCGGCTGACGTCCCTGGCCGATCCGGGTACCGTGCTCGTGGACGCCATGACCGCTGCGGCCCTGTCCCGGGACGAGCGCTTCGTGCTCGTCCCGCAGCCGCCCAGGATCGTCCGCGGGTTCGGAGAGGTCCGCCCCTCCCTGCTCTTGGACGGGTCGGCCCAGACCCTGCTCGCCGACTGATCGAGGACCCCGTGGACCCCCGCCCCGAGACCCCGTCCGCGCCGCGGCCCCAGGCCGCGGGCGCCACCCACGTGGGCGCCGTCCGCGACCTGAACGAGGACGCGTGGACCCTCGTCGGGGAGCCGCTGGTGCTCGCCGCCGTGGCCGACGGCATGGGCGGGCACGAGGCCGGCGAGGTGGCCTCGGCCGCCGCGATCGAGACCCTGCGCCGCCGCGCCCCCGAGGTGCTCGCCCCGGGCACGGCCCACACGCCCCAGGAGCTCGGCCACCTGATCCACGAGGCGGACGCCGCCGTCGTCGAGGCCGGGCTGGGGCGCTCCGGCACCACCCTGACCGTCCTGGCCTGCCTGGACACGGAGCGCGGCCGCTGGGCCGTGGCGAACGTCGGCGACTCCCGGGTGTACCTGCGGCCCGTCGGCTCGCCGGTGCTCCAGCAGCTCACGGTGGACCACTCGGCGGTCCAGATGCTCGTCGACGCGGGGGAGCTCACCCCCGCCGAAGCCCGCGTCCACCCGCGCCGCAACGTCATCACCCGCGCGCTCGGCTCGCGCGAGGCGCTCACGGTGGACGTGGCCGAGGTCCCCCTCGCCTCCGGGGACCTCGTCCTGCTGTGCAGCGACGGCCTGACCGGCGAGCTGCTGGACGAGGAGATCCGCGCGCTGATCGACGACGCCGACACCCTCGAGGACGCCCTCGAGAAGCTCATCGGCGCCGCCCTGTGGCGCGGCGGCCGGGACAACATCACGGCGGTGCTCGTGCGCATCCCCTGACCCGGGTGCGCCGTCCGGGACGCCGACTACGCTGGGCCGGGTGAGCACCCCCAAGGAATCCGCCGCCCAGCCCGATCCGCAGGACATCCCCGCCGCGGACCTGCGGGAGGAGTACGAGGACCTCGTGGAGCGGGTCCGCGCCGCCCGGACCGCCTACTACCAGCGGGACGCCCCGGAGATCTCGGACGCCGAGTACGACGCGCTGTACCGCCGCCTCGAGGACCTCGAGGCCCTGCACCCCGAGCTCGTGGCCAACGACTCGCCCACCCAGGAGGTCGGCGGCGAGGTCTCGGAGGCGTTCGCCCCCGTCCGGCACGGGGCCCGCATGTACTCGCTCGAGGACCTGTTCTCCATCGAGGAGCTCGAGGTCTGGTTCCGCCGCGCGGCGCAGGCCCTGACGCAGGTGCGACCGGGCGTGGCGCCCCGCTGGCTCGTGGAGGTGAAGATCGACGGGCTCGCCGTCGCCCTGCGCTACCGGGACGGGCGGCTCGTGCAGGCCGCCACCCGCGGCGACGGCGTCACGGGCGAGGACGTCACCGCCAACGTGCGCACCATCGGGGACATCCCGCACGAGCTCTCCGGCGAGGGCTGGCCCGCCGAGTTCGAGGTGCGCGGCGAGGTGTTCATGTCCTCCGCCGCCTTCGCCGAGCTCAACGCGCGTCGTGCCGAGGAGGGTCAGACGCCGTTCGCGAACCCGCGCAACGCCGCCGCCGGCGCCCTGCGTCAGAAGGACCCGGCCGTCACCGCGCAGCGCCCGCTGGCCATGTTCGTGCACGGCATCGGCTCTGTCGAGGCGTTCGGACTGGAGTCCCAGCACGAGGTGTACGACGCGCTCGCGGGCTGGGGCCTGCCCGTGAGCCCCTACACCCGCGTGGTGGAGGGTGCGGACGAGGAGGCGTTGGCCGCCGTCGTCGCGGTGATCGAGGAGTACGGCCGGCGCCGGCACGAGCTGATCCACGAGATCGACGGCATCGTGGTGAAGGCGGACGCGTTCGCGGACCAGCGCTACCTCGGCCACACCTCCCGCGTGCCCCGCTGGGCGGCGGCGTACAAGTACCCGCCGGAGGAGGTGCACACGCTGCTGCGGGACATCGCGGTCTCGGTGGGCCGCACCGGTCGGGTGACCCCGTTCGCGGTGTTGGAGCCGGTCACCGTGGCCGGGTCCACCGTCTCTCTGGCCACCCTGCACAACCAGGACGTGGTCAAGGCCAAGGGCGTGCTGATCGGGGACACCGTGGTGGTGCGCAAGGCCGGGGACGTGATCCCCGAGGTCGTGGGCCCCGTGCTGCCGCTGCGCGAGAAGGCGATCGAGGCGGGCCGGGAGCTGCGCGAGTTCGTCATGCCCGCGCACTGCCCCTCGTGCGGCACGCCGCTGGCCCCGGCCAAGGAGGGGGACGTGGACCTGCGCTGCCCCAACGCCCGCTCCTGCCCGGCCCAGCTGGCCGGCCGCGTCGAGCACCTGGCCAGCCGCGGCGCCTTCGACGTGGAGGCGCTCGGCGAGGAGGCCGCCCGCTGGCTCGTCCAGGGCCCCGGCGAGGACCCGGCCGAGCACGAGGGGCAGGTGCGCCCCGAGGGTCCCGGCCCCATCACGGCGGAGGCGCAGATCTTCGACCTCGCCTCCGGCACGCCGGAGGAGATCACGGGCCCCCGCGGCGAGGACGGGCTGACGGACCTGCAGCGCTCCCTCGGCGAGGTCCGCGTGTGGCGCGAGGGCCGTACGAAGGTGGACGGCCGCATGGTGCCCTCGGGCGTGTTCACGCTCAAGCCGTACTTCTTCACCGCCGGCACCGCGAAGAAGCCGTCCGCGCCCACGGCCAACACGCTCCGCCTGTTCGACGAGCTCGAGAAGGCCAAGTCCCAGCCGCTGTGGCGCACCCTCGTGGCGCTGTCCATCCGGCACGTGGGCCCGACGGCGGCCCGCTCGCTGGCCACGGCGTTCGGTTCGATGGCGGCGCTGCGCGCGGCGGCCGAGGCCGGCGACCGGGACCGGCTGGCCGAGATCGACGGCGTCGGTCCGATCATCGCGGACGCGCTCATCGAGTGGTTCGCCGAGGACTGGCACCGGGAGATCGTGGACCGCTGGGCCGCGGCGGGTGTGGCCATGGAGGACGAGCAGGACGAGTCCACCCCGCGCACGCTCGAGGGCCTGACCGTGGTGGTCACCGGCTCGCTCGAGGGCTTCTCCCGCGACTCCGCGAAGGAGGCGATCCTCGTGCGCGGCGGCAGGGCCTCCGGGTCCGTGTCCAAGAAGACCGACTTCCTGGTGGCCGGCGAGGCCGCCGGCTCCAAGCTGGACAAGGCGCAGTCCCTCGGCGTGCCCGTGCTGGACGAGGCCGGGTTCACGGCGCTGCTGGCCGGTGGCCCGGACGCCGTGCGCCCGGCGGGCACGGACGACGCCACCGACGACGCCGCAGAGGGGGAGGCCTCGGCATGAGCGCGCGCACCACGGTCCCGGGCCTGCTCGTGGTCGCCAAGGCCGCCGCGCGCGCCGGCGCGGACGTCCTGGCCCGGCGCTGGACCGGTCACCACCCGGCCGTCCCGCTGGGCATCGAGGAGATCGGCGCGCAGACGAAGTCCTCCGGCTCCGACTGGGTCACCGACTACGACCGCCGCGCCGAGCAGGCCGTCCGGGAGGTCGTCGCCGGCTACCGCCCCTCGGACGAGATCACCGGCGAGGAGTACGGCGCCACCCGTCCGGCCGAGCCGTCCGGGTACCGCTGGTCCATCGACCCGCTGGATGGCACCACGAACTTCGTGCGCGGGCTTCCGCAGTTCTGCACCTCGGTGGCCGTCACCGGCCCGGTGGACGCCGAGACCGCCGACCTGCTGGGGGTGGCCGAGGGCACCGAACGCTGGCTGGCCGGCGTCGTGGCGGCGCCCGCGCTGGGGCGCACCTGGTTCGCGAGCGCGGGCCGGGGCGCCTTCAGCACCGCGGACGCGACGACGGCGGGCGTGGACGTGCCCGACCGCGATGCCGCCCCCGTGCGGCTCACCGGCCCCGTGCCGGGACGCTCGGGGCGGCTCCTCGCTACCGGCTTCGGCTACGACCCCGCCCGCCGGGCCCTGCAGGTGCGGGCGCTCGCGGCCCTGCTGCCCGCGTTCGGGGACGTGCGACGGATCGGCTCGGCGGCGCTGGACCTGTGCATGGTCGCGGACGGCACCCTGGACGCGTACGCCGAGTTCGGCACGCAGGAGTACGACTGGGCCGCCGGCGCGTTGGTGGCGGAGGAGGCCGGCGTCGCGGTGACGCGGCCCGCCTCGGCGGACGGCACGGCACATCCTGACTGGATGGTGGCCGGCGACGTGGACGGGTCCGCCCTGGCCGCCGTGACGGGGGAGAGGGCATGAGGCGGATCGTCGGAGACCCGTGGTTCTACCCGGTCCTGTTCGTGGCCGGCGGACTGACGTTCATGATCGCGGGGACGCGCCTGCAGCAGGTCGGCATGATCGTGGCCGGGCTCGTCCTGGCCGGCTACGCGGTCACGTACCGGTGGGCGGTCCGGGTCCGCTCGCGGCCGTTCGCCGGCGCGCAGGCGCACGTCGAGCGCGGCGGCGTCGTCGTGTTCTGGCGGCCGGGCTGTTCGTTCACGAGGCGGCTGGTCAAGGAACTGACGGCGCAGGAGCGGGAGCGCGCCTACTGGGTGAACATTTGGCAGGAGCCGGCGGCCGCGACGTTCCTCGAGGGGCTGCACGAGGCGCGCGACGGCCACCCCCACCAGGCCGTGCCCACCGCCTGGCTGCGTCGGCGCGACTACGTCGTGGCCACGGACGCGACCCGCGCCCGCCTGAAGGACACGCTGCGCCAGCGCACCGGAGGTGACGCATGAGCGCCCTCGTCCGCCCGCTGCGCCCCGAGGACCACGAGGCGGTCGCCGAGCTCACCCTGGCGTCCTATGTCGACGGCGGCCACATCGCCCCCGACGACGCCTACGTGAAGACCCTCATGGACGTGGCCGACCGGGCCGGCCGCGCGGAGGTGCTCGTGGCCGAGGTCGACGGCGAGGTGGCCGGGTCCGTGGTGCTCACCCCGCCCGGCTCGCCCTTGGCCGAGACCTCCGGTGACGGGGAGTACGAGTTCCGCATGCTCGCCGTGCACCCGCGGTTCCACCGCCGTGGGGTGGGCGGCGCCCTGCTGGCCGAGATCGTGGCGCGGGCCCGCGCCGAGGAGGGCGTGGACGCCGTCGTGCTGACCACCATGCCCTCCATGACCGGCGCCCACCGGATGTACGAGCGCGCCGGCTTCGTGCGCGTCCCGGAGCGGGACTGGTTCCTCGCGGACGTGGTGCCGGACCTCGACCCGGCCGACGAGACCGGCCCGTTCCTCGTCTACCGGCTCGCGCTGGACTGACCCCGGGCGGGACGTCGGCACCGGGACCCCATTCGGGGCGGGAAATCCCTGTCATGCGGGCCCGGAGCGCCGCGGTGGGGTGGATCTCCCGCCTCGAAGCGGTGGCGGCGGCCGGGCAGGCCCCGGCACTAGACTCGACCCCGATGTGGCCGCCGCCGCGCCGGCGTCGTCCACCCCGCCCCGACCCGTCACACGAGGAGATCCATGCCTGAGATCACCCGGGATCAGGTGGAGCATCTGGCTCGCCTGGCCCACATCCGGATGACCGACGAGGAGCTGGACACGATGTCCGGCGACCTGGAGAAGATCCTGGAGCACGTCTCCGCGGTCCAGGCCGCCGCGGGCGACGACGTGACGCCGACGTCCCACCCCATCGCGTTGGAGAACGTGTTCCGCGAGGACGTGCCGGCCGGCATGCTCACGCAGGAGGAGGCCCTCGACCAGGCGCCGGACTCCGAGGACGGCCAGTTCAAGGTCCCCGCCATCCTGGACGGAGAGTGATCACCCCCATGACCGAGACGTTCGACGTGAACGCGACCCTCGGCGCCGACGAGCTCGTCCGGCTCACCGCGCTGCAGATGGCCGAGCGCCTGCGCGCCGGCACCACCACCTCCGTGGAGCTCGTCCAGGCCCACCTGGACCGCATCGCGGTCCACGACGGCGACGTGCGCGCCGACGCCGACGGCGACCGCGGCGTGCGCGCCTACCTCCACGTGAACACGGACGAGGCCCTCGCCGTCGCCGCCGAGGTGGACGCGATCCGCGCCGCCGGCGGCCCCGAGGCCGACGCCCTGCACCCGCTGGCCGGCGTGCCCGTGGCCGTGAAGGACAACATCGTCACGCGCGGCCAGCCGACCACGGCCGCCTCCCGCATGCTCGAGGGCTGGCTCAGCCCGTACGACGCCACGGTGGTGGCCCGCCTCCGTGAGGCCCGCCTGCCGATCCTCGGCAAGACCAACCTCGACGAGTTCGCGATGGGCGGCTCCACCGAGCACTCCGCGTTCGGCATCACCCGCAACCCGTGGGACGCGGACCGCGTGCCCGGCGGCTCGGGCGGCGGGTCGGCGGCCGCCGTGGCCGCCTTCCTGGCCCCCTTCGCCCTCGGCTCGGACACCGGCGGCTCCGTCCGTGAGCCCGCCGCGTTCACCGGCACGGTCGGCGTGAAGCCCACCTACGGCGCGGTCTCCCGCTACGGCCTCATCGCCATGGCCTCCTCGCTGGACCAGATCGGCCCCGCCGCCCGCACCGTGGCCGACGCCGCGGCGCTGCAGCAGGTCATCGGCGGCCACGACCCGCAGGACTCCACGTCCCTGGCCGACGCGCCGGCGGACCTGACCGCCGCGGCCCGCGGCCGCGACCTGGCGGGGCTGCGCGTCGGCGTCGTGACGGACCTGCCGGCGGAGGCGTTCCACCCGGGCATCCGGGCCGGTTTCGACGAGCACGTCGCGGCCCTGCGTGAGGCCGGCGCGGAGATCGTGGAGGTCTCCTGCCCCAGCTTCGACGCCGCCCTCGGCGCGTACTACCTGATCATGCCCTCGGAGGCCTCCTCCAACCTGGCCCGCTTCGACGGCGTCCGCTACGGCCACCGCGTGGTGCCCGACGGCGGCGGCACGATCGAGCAGGTCATGGGCGCCACCCGCGCCGCCGGCTTCGGCGCCGAGGTCAAGCGCCGCATCATCCTGGGCACCTACGCGCTCTCCGCCGGTTACTACGACGCCTACTACGGCTCCGCGCAGAAGGTCCGCACGCTCGTGCAGCAGGACTTCGCCCGCGCCTTCGAGCGGGTGGACGTCCTCCTCACGCCCACCGCGCCGACCCCGGCGTTCGAGCTGGGCGCCAAGACGGACGACCCGATGACCATGTACGTCAACGACCTGGCCACCATCCCGGCCAACCTCGCCGGCGTCCCGGGCATGTCCGTGCCGGGCGGCGTCGTCGACGGGCTGCCCTACGGCCTGCAGCTGATGGCGCCCGCGCGCGAGGACGCCCGCCTGTACGAGGCCGGCGCCGCGCTCGAACGCCTCGTGGCCGAGCGCCGGGGCGGGCCGGTGTGGGCCGAGGCCCCCGAGCTGGAGAAGGGCGCGCAGCGCGCCACCACCGCGACCACGGCAGGAGGCCGGGCATGAGCCACGCAGAACAGACCATGGACTTCGCGGAGGCGATGGAGCGCTTCGACCCGGTGCTGGGCTTCGAGGTGCACGTGGAGCTGAACACCGCCACGAAGATCTTCTCCTCGGCGCCCAACGCGTTCGGCGATGAGCCGAACACCAACGTGACCCCGCTCGACCTCGGCCTGCCGGGCACCCTGCCGGTGCTCAACCGCGAGGTCGTGGAGTACGCGATCCGCCTGGGCGTGGCCCTGGACGCGCAGGTGGCCGAGACCTGCCGGTTCGCGCGGAAGAACTACTTCTACCCGGACACGCCGAAGAACTTCCAGACCTCCCAGTACGACGAGCCGATCGTCTTCGACGGCCATCTGGACGTGGAGCTGGAGGACGGCGAGGTGTTCCGCGTGGAGATCGAGCGCGCCCACCTCGAGGACGACGCCGGCAAGCTCACCCACGTGGGCGGCTCCGGCCGGATCCAGGGCGCGGCGAACTCGCTGGTGGACTACAACCGCGCGGGCGTGCCGCTCATCGAGATCGTCACCAGGCCGATCGTCGGCGCCGGTGCGCGGGCCCCCGAGCTGGCCCGCGCCTACGTCACCGCGATCCGGGACATCGTGCAGGCCATCGACATCTCCGACGCGCGGATGGAGCGCGGCAACGTCCGCTGCGACGCGAACGTCTCGCTGATGCCCAAGGGCGCCACCGAGTTCGGCACCCGCACCGAGACGAAGAACGTGAACTCCACGCGCGCCGTGCAGCACGCGGTCACCCACGAGATCCAGCGCCAGGCCGCGGTGCTCGCCGCGGGCGGCACCGTGACGCAGGAGACCCGCCACTGGCACGAGGACACCCGCAGCACCACCTCGGGCCGCCCGAAGTCGGACGCGGACGACTACCGGTACTTCCCCGAGCCGGACCTCGTGCCCGTGCACGTGGACGCCGCGTGGGTCGAGCGCGTGCGCGCGGCCATGCCCGAGCTGCCGGCCGTGCGGAACAAGCGGCTCAAGGCCGAGTGGGGCTTCTCGGACGAGGAGTTCCGCGACGTCGTCAACGCCGGCGTCCTGGACGAGATCGTCGCGACCGTGGAGGCCGGCGCCTCCGCGGCGGCCGCCCGCAAGTGGTGGATGGGCGAGATCGCCCGCCTGGCGAACGTCCGCGAGGTCGCCGTCGCCGAGCTGGGGATCACCCCGGCGCACGTGGTGGAGATCGAGGAGCTGATCGCCGCGAAGACGATCAATGACAAGATCGCCAAGCAGGTGCTCGGTCTCGTGGCCGACGGTGAGGGCGCCCCGAAGGAGGTCGTCTCGGCGAAGGGCCTGGCCGTGGTGTCCGACGACGGCGCGCTCACGGAGGCCGTCGACGCCGCGATCGCCGCCAACCCGGACGTGGCCGAGAAGATCAAGGGCGGCAAGATGGCCGCCGTCGGCGCCCTGATCGGCCCGGTCATGAAGGCCACCCGCGGGCAGGCCGACGCCGGCCGCGTCCGCGAGATCGTCCTGGAGCGCCTGGGCGTGTCCTGACGACCGCGCGGGCCCTCAGCCGTCCAGGGCGGTGAGGGCCCGCGCCACGCGGGGCAGGGTCTTGCGCAGCAGGCGCCGCCAGGACCCCGCGGCCAGCCCGCCGACGATCGCGTCCCGGGCCGCCGCGTCGTCGAGCGTCTCCAGGGCCATCGCCCCGAGCCACACGCGGGCCCGGCGCGCCTCGGCCGCGTCCCGGGCCAGGTCGGGCACCTTCTCCTCGCCGTGCCACAGCGCCAGGTAGGCGACGTTGAGGGCGGGGTCCCACGCGCACGCGAAGTCCCAGTCCAGCACCCCGGCCAGCGCCCAGCGCAGCGGGGCCCGCGGGTCCTCGTCCTCGGGCACGGCGCGCCAGCGCATGTTGTGCCCGGCCAGGTCGCCGTGCACGAGCGACGGCGGCACGGGCGGCGCGGCGGTCCACGCCGTCACGGCGTCCGTGACGGCGGCGACCGCGTCCGGCCACGCCTCGGCGCCCAGCCGCGCGTCGACGTCGTGCCCCTCCCACGCGCCCAGGCGCGCGGCGACCGCCCCCGGCAGCGCCGCGACGTGCCGGGCGCGCTCCGGCGTCCACGGGCCGCGGAAGGCGAACGGGCGGCCGAGGTGCGGGGCGATCCGCGGGTCGGTGACGTCCACGGCGGCGAGGTCGTCGAGGACGCCGCGCAGCACGGCCGGATCGCCCTCGTGCGGCGGGTGCGGGCCGCCCGGGAGGAAGCGCTGCAGCACCGCGGCGCCCGGGCCCGCGGAGACGGGATCCGAGAGGGCGATCGGCACGGTCCACGGCACGCGGCGCTCGGCCAGGGCCGCGGCGAGCCCGTCGAGGAGGGCCAGGCGCCGGGGCAGGTGCGCTGCGGGGTCCCGCTCGGGCGCCCACCGCGCGGCGGGGGCGGCGCCGACCTCGTGGGCCCGCGTCATCCGGAGGACGCCGACGTCCTCGAGCACGAGCACGCGGTGGAACTGCCCGCCCTCCTCCACGGACGCCGCGGCCCAGTCGGCTGTGCGGAGCCGGCGGGCGAGAGCGGGGTCGAGGCCGGGGCGGAGGTGCTGCAGGGCGCGGTGGACCAGCTCGAGCTCGCTGGGGGCAGGCGGGGAGACCACACGACCACGCTAACCCTCCCTCCGCCCCCCTCCCGGACTTTCGAACGTGACATCGGGGGAATGGGGACTTTCGAACGGGAGATAGGCCCTCCCTCACGTTCGAAAGCGCCCGGGGGGAGAGGGGGCGGGCGGATACTGGGGGGCATGCCCGCCACCCCGCGCACGTCCCGCACCCCGGCCGGCCCGGCCGTCCGACCCGCCCCCGCGCTGCCCGCCCCCTCGGCGCGCACGGTGCGGTGGGAGATCGCGATCGTCCTCGGCCTCTCCCTGGGGAAGTCGGCGGTCTACGCGATCGTCCAGCTCATCGACAAGGCCACCCAGGCCCCGCTCGGCGAGCAGACCACCGTCCTCAACCCGGCCCTGGCCGACCGCTGGGCCTTCGATCTGACCTACCAGCTGCTCGGCATCGGGTTCGCGCTCGTGCCGGTGGCCCTCGTGCTGCACCTGATGCACCTGCGCGGCCGGAACCCGTTCCGGGTGCTCGGCCTCGACCTGCGCCGCCCCGGCCGCGACCTGGCCTGGGGCCTGGGCCTGTTCGCGGCCATCGGGCTGGGCACGCTCGGCGTCTACGCCGCCGGCCGGGCCCTAGGGATCACGACGGCGATCGTCGGCTCGGCGCTCGGGGAGAGCTGGTACCAGGTGCCGGTCCTGCTGCTCTCCGCGCTGCGGCACGGACTGCTGGAGGAGGTCATCGTGGGCGCCTGGCTCGTCGACCGGCTCGGGTATCTGCAGCGGCTGCGCGCCGCGGGCCTGGCGCACGATCCGGCGCCGGCCGTGCCGTCGTCGTGGGTGAGCGCCGAGGGGCTGTACCTGCCGACCCGCGCGGCCGTGGTGGTGTTCGCCCTCGCGCTGCTGCGCGGGGCGTACCACCTGTACCAGGGGATCGGGCCGGGCGTGGGCAACGCCCTGATGGGCGTGGTGTTCGCGCTCGTGTTCCTGCGGGTGCGCCGGGTGATGCCGCTGGTCATCGCGCACACGCTGCTGGACGCCGTCGGGTTCGTCGGCTACCCGCTGCTGGCGCGGGCGGGGCTGCTCGGCTGAGCGGCCCCGCCCCCGCGCTCAGAGCGTGACCTCGCCCTTCGGGGTGCGGAAGGTGACCGAGACGATGCCCGGGGTGCCGGAGGGCGCGACGTACTCGATGTTCACGTCCTGGACCTGGCCGTCCTCGTCGTCGCCGAGCCACTCGGCGAGGCGCTCGGGGGAGCCGGCGATGTTCAGGCGCTCGATGGTGGCCTGCGGCTCGGCCGCCTGCGAGGGGTGCATGTCCTCCTGACCGTCGGCCCAGCGCAGGATGAACGGCAGCTGCGGGTCCGCGAGGGTTCCCTTGACGCCGATCTGCCGCCAGGACAGCTCCCGGCCGTCCGGGAAGCGACGGTTGCCGGGGACGGCCTCACGGCCGAGGCGGCGCTCGAACCGGCCGATGTCCGTGGTGGCCACGGCCCAGCTCATCCAGCCCCCGCCCTGCTCGGTGCGGGCGCGCACGAGCTGGCCGAACGGCGCACTGAGGGAGGCCGGGTGGTCCAGGGCCTCGACGACCTCCAGATACTGCCCCTCCGTCATGGGGAAGAGCGCGTTCTGGGTGCCGAAACGTGGGTGGACACCGCCCTTGATCCGCTCGATGCCCAGCGTCTCGGCGATGCGGGCGACCGTGGCGTCCAGGCCCTCGGGGCCGGCGGCGTAGGACACGTGGTCCATGCGACAGGTGTGCACTGCGCTGTTCCTCTCCGTTCCCGGGCTGCCCCGGGGGTTGACCTGGTGCGAGTCGCGGGGCGTCGAGCCCTTGACGGGTCGGGCGCCCCGTGCGGAGAGCGTATCCGCGGGTGACACGCGTGACGAAATCGTGGCGGGGCGGCGGGCTACACTCGGAGGCACGGTCACGAGAGTCAGCAACAGGCCCCGGCATGCTGACCGGCAACCCTCCTTCCGCGGTGGGGTGCCCCGGGTGACGACCAGGCCGGCCCCACAACGGATGCCGGCAAGCGCGGGCCGATCCCACGGCCCCTCTCGACGGCGCCGGGTCATCTCCGGCACCTCGACGACGCCGGTCCCCGGATCGGCACGTCGGCCGGCGGGCGGGGCGGCGGCGTCCGGCCCCTGAACCCCTCAGGAGGGTCCGCCATGACCGACCAGACCACCCCGACCCCCGACGCCTGGGGCTTCTCCACCGCGCAGGTCCACGCGGGCGTCGCCGTCGGCCAGCACGCCTTCGGTGCGACCGCCCTGCCGATCTTCCAGACCACCTCGTACGACTTCCCGTCCGCCCAGGTGGCCGCGGACCGGTTCGCACTCAAGGACCTCGACCCGCTCTACACCCGCATCGGCAACCCGACGCAGGGCCCGGTGGAGGAGAAGATCGCCGCGCTCGAGGGCGGTGTGGGCGCGCTGCTGCTGGCCTCCGGTCAGGCGGCGACGACGTTCGCGATCCTCAACCTCGCCGGCGCCGGCGACCACGTGGTCGCCTCGGCCAGCCTCTACGGCGGCACGCAGAACCTGTTCAAGCACACCCTCGCCAAGGTCGGCGTCGAGACGACGTTCGTGACCGACCCGGACGACCTCGAGTCCTGGCGCGCCGCCGTCCGGCCGAACACCACGGCGTTCTTCGGCGAGACCCTCGGCAACCCGCGCGGCGACGTCCTGGACGTGCGCGCCGTCGCCGACGCCGCCCACGAGGCCGGCGTGCCGCTGATCGTGGACAACACGCTGGCCACCCCGTACCTGCTGCGACCGATCGAGCACGGCGCCGACGTCGTCACCCACTCCGCCACGAAGTACCTCGGCGGGCACGCCGCGGCCATCGCGGGCGTGATCGTCGACGCCGGCACGTTCGACTACGCGCAGCACGCCGAGCGGTACCCCGGCTTCAACGAGCCGGACGAGTCCTACCACGGCCTCGTCTACGCGCGGGACCTCGGGGTGGGCTCGCCGCTCGGCGCCAACCTGGCCTTCATCCTCAAGGCGCGCGTGCAGCTGCTGCGCGACTACGGCTCGGCCATCTCCCCGTTCAACGCGTTCCTGGTGAACCTCGGCCTGGAGACCCTGTCCCTGCGCATGGAGCGGCAGGTGGCCAACGCGGCCGCGGTGGCGCGCTGGCTGGAGGGCCGCGACGACGTCGAACACGTGGTCTACGCCGGCCTGGAGTCCAGCCCGTGGCACGAGCGGGCCCAGCGCTACCTGCCGAAGGGCGCGGGCGCGTTCGTCTCCTTCGAGATCGCGGGCGGCCGCGAGGCCGGGGCCGCGTTCGTGGACGGGCTCACCCTGCACCACCACGTGGCCAACATCGGCGACGTCCGCTCGCTCGTGGTGCACCCGGCCTCGACCACCCACTCCCAGCTCGCCGACGACGAGCAGCGCGCCGCCGGCGTCACCCCCGGCCTGGTGCGGCTCTCGCTCGGCGTGGAGGACATCGAGGACATCCTCGCCGACCTCGAGCGCGGCTTCGCGGCCGCCGCCCGCCGCGGCGACGACGACGCGGGGGAGCGGGCATGACCGCCGTCGCCACGCGTCCGTCGCGCACCGCGCTGCCCCGCGGCGGCCGCCACCGCCTGCGGGTCGGCGAGCTGCGCACCGAGACCGGCGGGCTGCTGCCCGACGTCGAGCTGGCCTACGAGACCTGGGGCACCCTCGCCGCCGACGGCGCCAACGCCGTGCTCGTGCTGCACGCCCTCACCGGCGACGCGCACGTGGCCGCGCACGAGGAGGACCCGACGCCGGGCTGGTGGGACGCCCTCGTCGGCCCGGGCCGCGCCGTGGACACGGACCGGTGGTTCGTGGTCGCCCCCGCCATGATCGGCGGCTGCCACGGCTCCACCGGGCCCTCGACGCCGGCCCCCGACGGGCGGCCCTGGGGCTCCCGGTTCCCGTTCCTCACGCTGCGGGACGCGGTCGAGGCCGAGCGACGCCTGGCCGACCACCTCGGGATCGGCGCCTGGCGCGCCGTGATCGGCGGATCGATGGGCGGGGCCCGCGCCCTCGAGTGGGCCGCGACCCACCCCGCGCGCGTCGCCGGGGTGGGTGTGCTGGCCGCCACCGCGGCCTCCTCCGCCGACCAGATCGCGTGGGGGCAGGCGCAGACGGCGGCCATCCGCCTCGACCCGGACTTCCAGGGCGGCGACTACTACCCCGGCCCCGGCCCCGTGGCCGGCCTGGGCATCGCCCGGCGCATCGCCCACACCACCTACCGCACGGCGGGCGAGCTCGGCCAGCGGTTCGGCCGGGAACCGCAGGGCGTCGAGGACCCGTTCGGCGCCGTCGTCGGGGTGCCGGGCGGGCGCGGGCGCTACGCCGTGGAGTCCTACCTGGACCACCAGGCGGCCAAGCTCACCGACCGGTTCGACGCGAACTCCTACCTCGTGGTCACCGAGGCCCTCATGGGCCACGACGTCGGGCGCGGGCGCGGCGGCGTGGCGGCGGCGCTCGCGGACTACCGGGGCCGGGCGTTCGTGGCCGCCGTCGACTCGGACCGGCTCTACCTGCCGGCCGAGTCCGAGGCGCTCGCGGCGGCGCTGCCCGCGCGGCCGCCGGTGCACACGATCACCTCGCCCATCGGCCACGACGGGTTCCTCACCGAATACGGCCAGGTGGCCGACACGCTCAAGCGCACCCTCGCCCTCTGAGCTTTCGTTCGGGAAACGGCGGCGTGTCGCGGCACTGTCGTTCGGGAAACGGCCACCGGCCCCGCCGGCCGGGCTCAGGGCTCGACGACGTTCAGCGACTCGGTGTGGTCCGAGCCCTGCGGCATCGGCGCGCCGAAGAGCGGCTCGGGGACGGGGCGCTTGGCCGTGACGCCGTCGCCGGAGGAGACGCCGCGGATACGGCGGGCCACCCACGGCGCCAGGTGCGTGCGCACCCACGCGGCGTCCGACGCGCGGGCCTCGCGCCAGGTGCGCGGCGCCGGCGGGGATAGGCGCAGGTGCTCGAGGCCGTGCTCCACGCCGAGGGTGTCCAGCACCATCGCGGCGATCGTGTGGTGGCCGAGCGCAGAGAAGTGCAGGCGATCTTCGGCCCACATCTCCCGCCGGGCGAGGTCTTTGAGCGACCACATGTCCGGCACCAGGGCGTCGTGCCGCAGCGCGATGGTGCGCACGTTCTCGTTGTAGATCGCCACGGTGCCGCGGATGCGGCCGATGACGGGCGTGCCCTTCACGTCGGTCGCGTTGAACAGCAGCACGGTGGCGCCGTCGGAGGCCAGGCGTTCGACGACGGCGTCCAACCGGACCGCGATCTCGTCCGGGTCCGCGCCGCGCAGGATGTCGTTGCCGCCCGCACACACGCTGATGAGGTCCGGCCGCAGGGCGAGCGCCGGCTCCACCTGGTCCTCGGCGATCTGGTCCAGCAGCTTCCCGCGGACCGCCAGGTTGGCGTAGGCCAGGTCCTCACCGGGCGGCGTCAGGCGGGAGAGCTCCTCCGCCAGGCGGTCGGCCCAGCCGCGGTGGTAGCCGGGGCGGTCCGGGTCCGGGTCGCCGATGCCCTCGGAGAACGAGTCCCCGATGGCGACGTAGCGGCGCCACGGATGGGCGGCGGGGTCGTCGACCGGGGTCGCGTCGGAGGCGTGCGGAGGCTGGGAGGAGGATGGGTTGCCCACGGGTAGGATTCTGCCCGCGTCGCGCGGGAGGGGTCAACCGCCGGGTGGGGTGACCGCGCCGCTCGCTAGGCTGGCGGGCGTGAACGCGAACCCCACCCCCGCCGTCGAGCCCGTCGTCCGCTGGTCCCGCCCCGAGGGCGAGCGCACCGAGGACCTGCTGATCGTCCTGCACGGCTACGGCGCGAACGAGGACGACCTGTTCGGCCTCGTCCCGCACCTGCCCGAGCACGTCACGGTGGCCGCCGTGCGCGCGCCCCTGCCCCTGCAGCCGGGCTCCCACGCCTGGTTCCCGCTCTCCCAAGACCCGGTCACGGGGGAGCTGGGCTCCACCGCCGAGCCGGTCCGCGAGGCCGTCAAGGCCCTGCACGCCTGGGTGCAGGCCGTGCGCGGGGACTTCCGCACCGTCTCCCTGCTCGGCTTCTCACAGGGCATGGCCATGGCCACGTCGCTGCTGCGCCTGGACCCGGAGGCCTACGCGTGCACCGTGGCGCTGTCCGGCTTCGTGGTGGACCCGCAGCTCGCGGAGCCGCAGCTGCGTGAGCTGTTCACCCGCGACGACGACGTCGCCCGCGTCCGACCGAAGGTCTTCTGGGGCCGCGGCCAGGAGGACCCGATCATCTCCGAGCCCCGGGTCGAGGAGACCCATGCCTGGCTGAACGCCCACGTGGACCTCATGAAGATCGTCTACGCCGGGCTCGGCCACGCGATCAACGAGCAGGAGCTGGGCCACGTGAAGGAGTACCTCGCCCACATGGTGCCGCCCCGCGGCTGACGCACCGGACACGCTCGACGACGGCGCCGCGGCCGCCCGACGGGGCGTCGGCTCAGGCCTGCCCGGCCTGGACGACGAACGCCTCGCCGGCGAACTCGACGACGTCCCCGTCGTGCAGCTGGGCGCCGCGGCGCGTCTCCACCGCGCCGTTGACGGTGACGAGCCCGTCGGTGACGACGTCGCGGGCCATGGCCCCGTCCTCCACGAGGGAGGCGAGCTTGAGCGCCTGGCCGAGGCGGATGGACTCGTCACGGATGGGCAGGGGCTGGGCGTCGGGTGCGTTCGTCTCGGTCATGGTGTCCATCATGGCCGGTAGGCTGGACGGGATCGACCGGCGCGCCGCGCCGGAACGGGCCCGCCGCGTCGGAGGCGGCCGGGTGCCGTCGTCGTCGTGATCCCCTCCCGCCCCGCCGATGAGTACGGAAGTGATGCCCCCATGGCTGCCAAGTCCCCGCTGGACAACGTCATCAACCTCGCCAAGCGCCGAGGCTTCGTGTTCCAGGCCGGTGAGATCTACGGCGGTTCGCGCTCCGCGTGGGACTACGGGCCCCTGGGTGTGGAGCTGAAGGAGAACATCAAGGCCGAGTGGTGGAAGACCTTCGTGCGCTCCCGTGAGGACATGGTGGGCCTGGACTCCTCCATCATCCTGCCGCGCGCGGTGTGGGAGGCCTCCGGCCACGTCGAGACCTTCACCGACCCGCTCGTGGAGTGCACCCAGTGCCACAGGCGCCACCGCCAGGACCACCTGCTCGAGGCGTTCGAGGCCAAGAAGGGCCGGCCGGCCGAGGGCATGGCCGAGATCGTGTGCCCGGACTGCGGCACCCAGGGCGCCTGGACCGAACCGCAGCTGTTCTCGGGCCTGGTCAAGACCTACCTCGGCCCCGTGGACAACGAGGAGGGCCTGCACTACATGCGCCCGGAGACGGCGCAGGGCATCTTCGTGAACTTCCTCAACGTTCTGGGCGCGGCCCGGAAGAAGCCGCCGTTCGGCATCGGCCAGATCGGCAAGGCGTTCCGCAACGAGATCACCCCGGGCAACTTCATCTTCCGCACCCGTGAGTTCGAGCAGATGGAGATCGAGTACTTCGTGCCGCCGGCCGAGGCGGGCCAGCACTTCGACCGCTGGGTCGAGGACTGCTGGGACTGGTTCATCGACCTCGGCATCGACCCCGCGCACCTGCGCAAGTTCGACGTCCCCGCGGACGAGCGGGCGCACTACTCGGACGCCACGATCGACCTCGAGTACGACTTCGGCTTCACCGGCGGCGACGGCTGGGGCGAGCTGATGGGCATCGCGAACCGCACCGACTACGACCTGGGCCGGCACACCGAGCACTCGGGCACCAAGATGCAGTACTTCGACCAGGCCAACAACGAGCACTACACCCCGTACGTGATCGAGCCGTCCTTCGGCCTGACCCGCGCCATGATGGCGTTCCTCGTGGACGCCTATGCCGAGGACGAGGCCCCGAACGCCAAGGGCGGGGTGGACGTGCGCACCGTGCTCAAGCTGGACCCGCGCCTGGCCCCGGTCAAGGCCGCCGTGCTCCCGCTGTCCAAGAAGCCCGAGCTGCAGCCGGCCACCCAGTCCCTCGCCGCGGAGCTGCGCGGCCTGTGGAACATCGAGACGGACGACTCCGGCGCGATCGGCCGTCGCTACCGCCGCCAGGACGAGATCGGCACCCCGTTCTGCATCACCGTGGACTTCGACACCCTCGAGGACCAGGCCGTGACCATCCGCGAGCGGGACACCATGGCCCAGGAGCGCGTGGCGCTGTCCCAGGTGAAGTCCTACCTGCTGGAGCGCCTGGTCAAGTGAGCGGGGACGTGACGGGAGCGGCCGGGGCCGCGGGACACGACGACGGCGGCGCGCTGTTCGACTCCGCCGCGGTCGCCGGCGGGGAGATCGTGCTGCGTCCCTGGCGGCCCGGGGACGACCTGGCCCTGCTCGAGGTGTGGGGTGACCCGGCCAACGCGCAGCAGCACCAGGACCGGGCGATGCTCGCCGAGGACGCGGAACGGCCCTGGCGCCGCGCGCTCGTGGCCGAGGCCGCCGGGGTGCCGGTGGCGGCCGGCGTCGTCTATGCCTCGTCCGTGCACCCGCGGCGGCTGTGGCTGTACGTCGAGACCGCGGCTGCCGAGCGGCGCCGGGGCATCGGCCGGGCGCTCGTGGCGGCCCTGCGGGGGCTCGCCGCGGAGGCGCACGCCGCCGGCGCCATCCCGACGACGGCTCTGAAGGCTCGGTTCGCCAAGGACGCCCTGGTGCCCGGAGTGGCCGGCGCCGACCCGCAGACCGAGGCCGACGGTGCGACGGGCCGCCCGCCCGTGGACACGGAGGCCGTGCGGTCCCAGACCGCCGCACTGGCCGCCGGCACCGAGGCGTTCCTCGTGGCCCAGGGCTTCACCCCCGTGCAGCGCTCCCGCCGCGTCGCGATCGCCCCGGGGGCCATCGGCCTGCCGGATGTGCGCGGGGAGGAGCACCCGGACGGCGTGGTCCTCGAGGAGGCCTCGACCGGCTCCGTCGAGCTGACGCAGGCGGTCGCCGCGTTCTATGACGCCGTGCACGCGTGGGACCCGTCGACCCTGAGCGTCGGGGCCGCCCAGCAGCTGCTGCTGGGCCCGGCCACCGGGGCCGCGGGCGCCGTCGTGCTCCGCGACGCGCCGAAGGCCGAGGGCGGGCGCATCCGCGCGTTCGCGGTGTCCTACACCCCGGAGCGCCAGGACGCGCCGGCCGATGTGCTCGTGGGCTGGGATCCGGAGCTGGGGGAGGAGGACGCGCTGCAGGCCGTGGCCGACCTGCTCGCCCTGCTCGTGGCCCAGTACCCCGTGCAGATCGAGGTGGACGAGGCGATGGCCCCGCTGGAGCGGATCGTGGACGGGCTCATCGGCGGCAACGCGGCGCGGACGCTGGTGGACACGTACGTGTTCGTGGACGACGCGCCGGGCGCGTGAACCGGGCGGCCGTAGCGGACCGCCGGCGCACCCGCACCCTGCGGGGCACCGTCCTGGCGGTGGCCCTGCTCAACGGCGCCTACCTGGTGGTCGAGATCATCCTGGCGGTGGGGATCGGCTCGGTGGCCCTCGTGGCGGACTCCGTCGACTTCTTCGAGGACTTCGCCGTCAACCTGCTGATCTTCGTGGCGCTCGGGTGGACGGCGGCCCGGCAGGCGGTCATCGGCAAGGTCATGGCCGGGATCATCGTGCTGCCGGCCGTGGCGGCGCTCGTCATGGCGGCCACGAAGATCGGCGACCCCGAGCCGCCGGCCGCGGGCGTGCTGCTGGGGGCGGCCGTCGGCTCGCTCCTCGTGAACATCGTGTGCGTGGTCCTGCTGGCCCGCGTCCGCGTCGACGGCGGCTCCCTCACCCGGGCGGCCTGGCTCGCGGCGCACAACGACCTCGTGGCCGGCGTCGTGCTGATCGCCCTGTCCGGGATCACGGTGCTGACGGCGTCGGGCTGGGCGGACATCATCGTGGGCGTGCTTCTCGTGCTGCTCAACGGCTCCGCCGCCAAGGAGATCTGGGAGGCCGCGACCGAGGAGCACCTGGCGGCCCAGGCCCTCGCCGGCGAGGTCGACGACGACTGAGCGGTTCCTACGGGGCGGCGGGCAGCCGGGCGGCGAGCACCGCCCCGACGGCGGCCAGGCCCAGGAACACCGTCAGCGCCGGTGCAAGACCGACGGCGCCGGCCAGCGCCCCGACCGCCGGGCTGAGCCCAACCCCGGCCAGCCGCATGCACCAGCTCGTCACCGCCAGCCCGGTCTGCGGCCGGAGCCCGGGCGCCTCGTCGCCGAGCGCATAGGCCACGGGCACCACCACGGCGCAGCCGAGCCCCGCCAGGGCCAGCCCCGCGAACGCGGCAGGCACGGCCACCGGCTCGGGCAGCGGCGCCAGGGCCAGCCCCAGCCCCACGACGACGGCGCCCAGCCCCGCCGTCAGCGCCCCGCGGCGTCCCAGGGCGGTGAGGGTTCGGTCGCCCGCGAGGCGTCCGACGAACTGCGCGCCCAGCAGCGTCGACGCGCCGAGCACCGCCGCGGCCGGATCCAGGCCGCGCTCCGTGATCAGGAACAGGGTGGCCCACGCGTTGCCGAACTCCTCCACGCCGAACCCGGCCATCGCGATCACCACGGCGGGGACGAGCACGGCCACGGCGGCGCGGCGGGGGAGGGCTTGGGCGGCCGGGGCAGGCGGCGTGGACGTCTCCGACGGTGCGGGTGACTGATCCGCGGCGCCGCGGGCGGACGCCGAGTCCACGGGAGCCTCCGCCAGGAACAGGCGCCGGACCCCCAGCAGCACCGCGACGCACACGGCGCCGTTGAGCCCCAGGTGCAGGGCCGCGGGGCCGCCCACGGTGATGACCGCCGCACCGAGCCCGGCACCGGCGGCCGCCCCGAGGCTCCAGCCGGCGTGCATGGTCGTGAGCACGGGCCGGGCCAGCCGGGCCTGCACCTGCAGGCCCTGCGCGTTCTGGGCGGTGTCCACGACGGCGTCGAGCACCCCCGAGGCCAGGACGAGGCCCGCGAAGACCCACAGCGGCCAGGCCGCGGCCGTGCCCGCACCGTGCCCGGCCCCCGCACCCGCCCCGGCGACGTCGAGGACGAGACCGGCCGCCGTCGTGAGCAGGGCGATGGCCACGCTGCCGGCGAGCATGACGCGTCGGGCGCCGAACCGGCGCAGGATCGGCGCGGGCAGGGGCCCGGCGAGCGTGCCGCCCACGGCGAGCGCGATGACGAGCAGGCCGAACGCGGCCGGGTCCAGGCCGAACGCGGCCTTGGCCTCCGGGTAGTGCGGGATGAGCGCGCCGAGCAGGGCGCCGTTCGTCGCGAAGGCGGCGGTGACGGCCCAGCGCGCGCGACGGGCTCGGGTGAACCCGTCGGCGGCCGGAACGTGCGGCGCGGCCTGGCTCATGCATCCCAGCCGAGCAGGCGCCAGACCTCCGCCCAGCCGGCGAAGATCTTCGCGTTGTACTCGACCCCGAGCTGGTTGGGGTTGGCGAACAGGACCCAGTCGGCGGCGGCGACGGCGTCGTCGGCGGCGAGCTTCTCCGCGACCTCCTCGGCGGACCCGGCATAGGTCGGGCCGGAGCGGGCGGCGCCGCCCTCGAGCATGCCGGAGGAGTCGCGCGAGGCCCGCTCCCGGCCGAAGTACAGCTCGTCCTCCCGGTCCTGGATGACGAACGCGGAGCGCGTGACCGCCGTGCGGCCCGGACCGGCGTGGCCGGCCGCGGCGAAGGCCTCCCGGTAGCGCGCGATCTGGTCGGCCTGCTGGACGTGGAAGGGGCGGCCGTCGTCCTGCAGGAGCAGGGTGGAGGAGAGCATGTTGTAGCCGTCCGTGGCGGCGCCGGCCACCGAGCCCACGGAGCCGGACCCCCACCAGATGCGGTCCGCGAGCCCGGGGGAGTGCGGCTCGATCCGCAGCGGCTGCGAGCTGTGCGCCCAGCCGGAGGTGAGGTCCGGCGTTGCGATGCCCTCGCCGCGCACGGCCGAGAGGAACCGGCGTCCGCGCTCTCGGGTCACGTCGGCCCAGGTCTGCCCCTCGTCGAGGGCGTAGCCGAACTGCGCCTGGCCGTCGAGGGCGGCCTCGGGTGAGCCGCGGGAGACGCCGAGCTCGAGCCGGCCGCCGGAGATGAGGTCCGTGGTGGCCGCGGCCTCGGCCATGTACAGGGGGTTCTCATACCGCAGGTCGATCACGCCGGTGCCGAGGCTGATCCGCTCGGTGCGGGCGGCCATCGCGGCGAGGATCGGGAACGGCGAGGAGAACATCCGCTGGAAGTGGTGGACGCGGAGCCAGGCGCCGTCGAGTCCGGCGTCCTCGGCGGCCACGGCCATGGCGACGACGTCGTCGAGGGCCTGCCGCGCGTCCGGTTCGGCGCCGGGACGGTGGATCCAGTGGCCGAAGTTGAGGAAGCCGAGGTGCTTGCGGGTCATGCCGGGTGCAACCGCGGGGCGGGCGGGGCTGTTCCCGGTGCTCGTCTGACCGCCGGCCGGCGACATCACCTGCGGGCAGACCCGCGGAGATGTCGCTGCGGAGCGGTCGATCGTCGCGGCGTCCGCCATACTGGCGGGCATGAGTGAGCAGTGGAGCGAGAAGGACATCGAGCTGGCGAACCGGCTCTTCGACATGGCGCGGGACGGGGACACGGCCCAGCTGAAGGCATACCTGGACGCCGGGGTGAGCACGCGCCTGCGCAACCACGCGGGCGACTCCTTCCTCACGCTCGCCGCCTATCACCAGCACCCGGACACGGTGGCGATGCTGATCGAGGCCGGCGCCGAGATCGAGCACGCCAACGATCGCGGCCAGCGCGCCCTGACCTGCGCCACGTTCAAGCGGGATGTCGCCTCGATGCGGCATCTGCTGGCTGCCGGGGCGGACCCGGACGCGGGCACCCCCTCGGCGCGCCAGACCGCTCAGATGTTCGCCGGTGCGGACCTGCTGGCGGTGCTCGACGGCGAGGACGCGGCGCCGGCGTCGGAGGCCTGACCCGCCGGGAGGATGGTCTGCCCGTCCCGGCGGGGTGCCTCGGTGATCGCCTCCCAGCGGGCCTCGTCGTGGGGCACGGTGACGCGGGTGCCGGGCGGAATGGAAGAATGGGGTCCGACATGACTTCTTCCCACACCCTCCCCGCCGCGGCGGTGACCGACGCCGACGACGTCGCGCACTACGCCAAGTCCGCCGGCGCGGGTCGGCGCATCGCCGACGACGATCAGCTCCACGAGGCCCGCCACCCCGCCCCGACGACGGACCGCCTGGCCCTGCCCCCGCTGCGGCTGGGGCCGCTGACCATCGACGTCCCCGTGGTGCTCGCCCCGATGGCCGGCATCACCAACACGGCGTTCCGCCGCCTGTGCCGCGAGTACGGTGGCGGCCTCTACGTCAACGAGATGGTCACGGCCCGCGCGCTGGTCGAGCGGAAGCCCGAGTCGATGCGGATCATCCAGCACGACCCGGACGAGGTGCCCCGCTCCGTGCAGCTCTACTCCGTGGACCCGGTCACCACGGGTGCCGCCGTGCGCATGCTGGTCGAGGAGGACCGCTGCGACCACATCGACATGAACTTCGGCTGCCCCGTGCCCAAGGTGACCCGGCGCGGCGGCGGCTCCGCCCTGCCGTGGAAGGCGGAGCTGTTCGCCTCCATCGTCAAGGCGGCCGTGACCGAGGCGGCCAAGAAGGACATCCCGGTGACCGTGAAGATGCGCCGCGGCATCGACGAGGACCACCTGACCTTCCTCGACGCCGGCCGCACGGCCCGCGACCTCGGCGTCGCCGCCGTCGCCCTCCACGGCCGCACCACCCGCCAGTTCTACTCGGGCACCGCCGTGTGGGACGACATCGCCCGGCTGCGCGAGGCCCTGCCGGACATCCCCGTGCTCGGCAACGGCGACATCTGGTCCGCGGAGGACGCCATCGCGATGGTCGAGCAGACCGGCGTGGACGGCGTCGTGATCGGCCGCGGCTGCCAGGGAAGGCCCTGGCTGTTCGGGGACCTGCAGGCCGCGTTCGAGGGCCGCCAGGACCGGTTCCAGCCGACCCTGGGCATGGTCGCGGACACGCTGTACCGCCACGCCGAGCTGCTCGTGGACACCTTCGGCGGCGACGAGACGAAGGCGCTGCGGGACATCCGCAAGCACGTGGCCTGGTACTTCAAGGGCTACCCCGTGGGCTCGGAGATCCGCACCGCGCTGTCCACCGTCCCGGACCTGGCCACGCTGGGCGAGATCCTCGCCCGCGTGGACCGGGGCCAGCCCTACCCGGGCGAGGCCGCCGAGGGCCCGCGCGGCCGGGCCGGCGCCCCCAAGCGCCCGCACCTGCCGGACGGCTGGCTCGACTCCCGCGAGCTCAATGCCGAGCAGCAGGCCATGATCCAGGCCGCCGAGCTGGACGTCTCCGGTGGCTGAGCCCACGACGCCGGAGCCCGCCGCCGGAACGCCCGCCGCGCCGTCGTCGCCCTGGACCGGCGCCGCCCACCAGCCGGTGCTGTTCGGCCCGGAAGGCCGGCCCCCGTATGCCGGCCGCGCCGTGCAGACCCCCGGCTACACGCCGTGGGACCGGGAGCGGTGGCTGCCCGAGCCGCCCAAGTCCTCGTACCGCTCGGACTTCGAGCGGGATCGTGCCCGCGTGCTGCACTCCGCGGGCCTGCGCCGGCTGGGGGCCAAGACCCAGGTGGTCGCCCCGGACGCGGACGACTTCGCCCGCACCCGCCTGACGCACTCGCTCGAGGTGGCGCAGGTGGGGCGTGAGCTCGGCCGGTCGCTGGGCTGCGACCCCGACCTCGTGGACACCGCCTGCCTGTCCCACGACCTCGGCCACCCGCCCTTCGGGCACAACGGGGAGAAGGCGCTCGACGCGCTCAGCGAGGACGTCGGCGGCTTCGAGGGCAACGCCCAGACCCTGCGCCTGCTGGCCCGCCTCGAGCAGAAGAAGCTCTTCGCGGACGGCTCCTCCGCGGGCCTGAACCTCACGCGCGCCGCCCTCGACGCCGCATGCAAGTACCCGTGGACCCGTGAGGACGCCCCGCTGCGCCCCGACGGCACGCGCTCGCGCAAGTTCGGCGTCTACGAGGACGACCTGCCCGTGTTCCGCTGGTTCCGCGCCGGGGTGCCCGGCACGCGCACGTCCATGGAGGCCCAGGTCATGGACCTCGCGGACGACATCTCCTACTCCGTGCACGACGTCGAGGACGGCGTGGTCAACGCCGTGTTCCAGCTCAAGTGGCTGGCCATCCCGGAGCACCGGGAGCGCGTCGTGGAGACCACCCGCCAGTGGTACCTGCCGCACACGGACCCGGCCGAGGTCGACGCGGCCCTGGCCCGCCTCGAGGCCACCGACGTGTGGGTCTCCGAGATGGACGGCTCCCGGCGGGCGCTGGCGGCGATGAAGGACATGACGAGCCAGCTGATCGGCCGGTTCTGCAGCGCCGCCTTCGACGCCACGCGTCAGGTGTTCGGCAACGAGCCGCTCACCCGCCACGGCGCCGACGTCGTGGTGCCCGAGGAGACGGAGACCGAGATCGCCGTGATGAAGGGCATCGCGGCGGCCTACGTGATGACCGCCGAGCAGCGCCAGCCGCTCTACGCGCGGCAGCGCGAGGTGCTCGCGGAGCTCGTGACGCTGCTCGACGCGACGGGGGACCGGTACCTCGAGCCGATGTTCGCGTTCGACTGGGCGCAGGCCCCCGACGACGCAGCCCGGCGGCGCGTGGTGATCGACCAGATCGCCTCGCTCACCGATTCGACCGCCGTCGAGTGGCATCACACCCTGGTGCAGGGCGCGGAGTTCCGGCGCGTCTGGCTCTGACCGGCGGGTCCAGCAGCGCGGGAAGCACCGCGCCGGCGGGACCCCGCAGGACGTGCGTGACCGCGCCGCTCAGCTCGGTCTCCACCGGATTCACCTCGACGACGGCGGCCCCGGCCCCCAGCGCCACGAACGGCAGGGACGCCGCCGGCTGGACGATGCCCGAGGTGCCGACGACGACGCACAGGTCGCAGTCCTCGAGCGCGGCGAACGCCCGGTCCCAGGGCTCGGCCGGCAGCATCTCCCCGAACCACACGATCCCCGGGCGGATCAGCCCGTCCCCGCACACGGTGCAGGCCGGCGGTGCCTCGCGGAGCATCGCCTCGAGGTCGGCCTCGGAGCCGGCCGTCGCCTCGTCCGCGGGCGCGCCCGGGTCGACGTCGGCGGGGGCCCAGCATTCGGCGCAGCGGTGCTCGAACAGGGAGCCGTGCAGGTGTGCGAGGACCCGGGCGCCGGCGCGCTCGTGCAGGTCGTCCACGTTCTGGGTGACCACCTCCAGACCGGGTGTGCGGCGCTGCCAGGCGGCGACGGCGTCGTGCCCCGGGTTGGGTCGGCGGGCTCGCACCATCCGGGCACGCCACCGGTACCAGGACCACACAAGCGCGGGATCGGCGAGGAACGCCTCCTCCGTGGCGAGCTCCTCCGCGGAGAATCGCTCCCACAGGCCGGTCCGGGCGTCGCGGAACGTGGGGATGCCGGACTCGGCGCTCATCCCCGCCCCGGAGAGCACCACGGGACGCTCGGCGGCGGCCACGAGCGCGCGGACGGCGTCCAGCGCGTCAGGGTCGAGGTCGGGGGCGGAGGCGGCGAGGACGGGGTGCGGATCGGCCATGTCCCCAGCCTAGGCAGGCCGCACGGGTGGTCGCCTCCCCTTGTTCGGGGGCGGTTTGCGGCGTTATTCCGTCGGAATACCGCCGAATATCGCCCCCGAACCACAGGGTGGGGTCAGGCGATGTCGGGCGCCGTCGTCGGCAGGCCCGTGCCGGCGGCGCGGGCGAGGGCCCGGCGCAGGCCGCGGGCCTTGAGGAGGACCTCGTCGTGCTCGGCGGCCGGGTCAGAGTCCGCGACGATCGCCCCGCCGGCCCCCACGGACCAGCGGCCCCCGGCGAGCACGGCCGTGCGGATCACGACGGACAACGACGTCGTCCCGTCCGCGCTCAGCATCCCCAGCGCCCCGGAGTAGACCCCGCGCGGGGAGGCCTCCCACGCGGCCAGCAGCTCGACGCTGCGGCGCTTCGGCGCGCCCGTCATCGACCCGCCGGGGAACAGCGACCGCACCACGTCCACGGGCTCGACGCCGGCCCGTGCCGTGCCCGTGACCGTGGAGACGAGCTGGTGGACGCTCGCGTAGCTCTCCACCGCCATGAGGGAGGGCACCTGCACGGAGCCGGGCTCGCACACCCGGGAGAGGTCGTTGCGCAGCAGGTCCACGATCATGAGGTTCTCGGCGCGCGTCTTGGGGTCGGCGGCGAGCGCGCGGGCGGCCTCGGCGTCCCCGGCCGGGTCCGGCAGGCGGGCGGCCGTGCCCTTGATCGGCTTGGTGCTGTACCGGCCCTCGCGCCCGGCGAGGAACCGCTCCGGTGAGGCAGAGACCACGGCCCACCGGCGGGCGCCCGTGCCGTGCTCCAGCAGCGCCGCGTACGGGGCCGGCTGGTGCGCGGCGAGCTCGTGGAACAGGACCAGCGGGTTCACGCGCAGCCCGGGATCGGCGTCGAAGCGGGTGGTCAGGCACAGCTCGTAGGAGTCGCCGGCATGCAGCGCGGCGCGGCAACGGGCGATCTGCTCGGCGTACGCCGCCCGGTCCTCGCGCCACGTGCCCGGCGCCTCCTCATCGGCCCGCGGCCCCGGGCCGGCGTCCCGCGGCGGGGGCACGACGACGTCGCCCGCCGCCGTCTCGAGAGCGCGGCGGGCCGCGGCGAGGGCGCGGCGCACGTCCGCCGCCCAGCGGTCGGCCCCGGCCTCCGCGGTGGTCGGATCGAGGGAGACGGCGCAGCAGTGCAGCACCCCGGCCGCGTGGTCGGCCACGACGTAGCGGGACGGGCGCACCCAGAACTGCGCGGGCAGGGGCGCGGGGTCCTCGGGTCGGCGTGAGGGCGGGGACACCCCCAAATCCGCCATGCCAAGTTCGTAGCCGAGCCAGCCGACCAGGCCGCCGCGCAGGGGCAGGCCCTCGCCGCCGACCACCGACCGGGGCGCGGCCGCGGCCCCGAGGTCCGCCCACGCGCGGTCCGGATCGGCGGGGTCGTCGTGCCGGACCAGCCGCGGGCCAGGGGAGGGCACGCGACCCTGCTCCTCGCCGAGCACGTCCAGCCCGTCGCCCGCCACGGACCAGCGCGCCTCGGCCGGGTCCGGCAGAGCGGAGTCCAGCCAGAACGACGCGGCCCCGCGCACGACGGCGTGCGCATAGACCGCGGCCACGGCGGTCGCCGCCGTGTGCCCGGCCGCCGCGAGCGCCGCGGCGTCGAGCGTGCGCACGGCCACGTGCAACGGGGTGGCAGCGGCCTCGGACGGTGCGGGGGCGGTGGGCATGGCCCCCAGCGTAGGGGTCAGCCCCCGCCGGGATCGCCGCGGGCGCCGTCGTCGGGTGGGCCGTGCCCGGGGCCGACGCGTGGGCGGTGCTCGTCGAGCCGGTCCTCGCGCTGCTCCTGCTGGCGACGTTCCTGGCGGTGCCGTTCGCCGCGCTGGGCGCGGGGCTGCGGGACGGCAGGTTCCTCGGGGCACTGCTGGTCCTGAACTTCGTGGTGGTGCCGGCGGTGGTGTTCGGGCTGAGCCGGTTCGTGGCCCACGACGACGCGCTGCTCGTGGGCGTGCTCCTCGTGCTGCTGGCCCCGTGCGTGGACTACGTCATCGCGTTCACCGCACTCGCGGGCGGGGCGGCGGTGGCCGCGGTCGACGTCGGGCCCTTCGTCCGTGCTCTGGTCATGCTGATTCTGGTGCCGCTCGCGCTCGCGGCGCTGCTCCAGTGGGGTGCGGTGCGCGGCCGCGGTGGGGTGCGGGACACGGCGGCCGGGGTGGTGCGCGGGTTCACGGTGGCGATGGTCCCGCTCATGGTCGTCACGCTGTTCACGGTGGTCGCCTCGCAGATCCGCGGGGTGGGGGAACGGCTGCCCGCGCTGGCCGCCGTCGTGCCCCTGTTCGTGGCGTTCGCCGTCGTGATGGTGGCCCTCGGTGTGGTGGCTGCGCGGTGGGCGCGCCTCGATGTGCCCGCAGGACGAGCGCTCGTGTCCTCGGGCGCGACGCGGAACTCCCTGGTCGTGCTGCCGCTGGCGTTGGCCCTGCCGGCGAGCCTGGACCCGGCCCCGCTCGTGGTGGTGACGCAGACGCTCGTGGAGCTCGGGGCGATGGTGAGCCTCGTCCGCCTGGTGCCCCGGCTGCTGCCGCTGCACGGGCAGTCCGCGGGGGCGGGCGCGGGTCGAACCGTGACCTGACCGCCCAGAATGTTGCCTAACCGTGACCGGAATCACGGTCCCGGGTGGCTATGGTGGGCGACATGAGCCTCTCGTTCGTGTCCTCGGCGCGCCGCCGTCACGGCGGCCTGGCGTCGGCCGCGCTGTTCCATCCGCTGGTCGAGGCGGCCACCGGCGCACTGCCCGTCATCGACCCCGCCACCGGGCGCCCCGCGTCCGAGGGAGTGGACGCGGCGCGGACCGAAGCGTCCCGCGCGGCAGGGACCGGTCCTGCACAGGCCGCAGCGGAGACCGAGCCATCCACGCAGGGCGGTTCCGCTCGGGGCTGACCGCCCCGCCCCGTCCCTAGAATGGTCCGCATGGCTGGACTGATCGTGCGCAAGGACATCGACCTCGTCCGCGAGCGCACGGACCTGAAGGCCGTGGTGGAGGAGTTCGTCACCCTGCGCTCGGCGGGCGTGGGCTCGTTCAAGGGGCTGTGCCCGTTCCACGACGAGCGGACGCCGTCGTTCCACGTGCGCCCCGGCGTGGGCACCTATCACTGCTTCGGATGCGGCGCGCACGGGGACGTCATCAGCTTCCTCATGGAACTTGAACACACCACGTTCATGGAGACCGTGGAGCGACTGGCGTCCCGGGTGGGGGTGGAGCTGCACTACGAGGACGGCGGCACCGGCCCGGACAAGGCGGAGACGGGGCGCCGTCGTCGCCTGTTCGAGGCGAACAAGGTGGCGGACGAGTTCTTCCGTCGGGCCCTCGGCTCGCCCGAGGCCCAGGCCGCCCGCGACTTCCTCACCCAGCGCGGGTTCACGCAGGAGCACGCGGTGCAGTTCGGCCTCGGGTACGCCCCGCAGGGGTGGTCGCATCTGCTGGACCACCTCCGGCAGCGCGGCTTCCGGGACGAGGAGCTGCGCGCCTCCGGGCTGGTGTCCGAGGGACAGCGCGGCCTGTACGACCGGTTCCGCGGCCGCCTGCTCTGGCCCATCCGGGACATGACCGGCGCGACCATCGGCTTCGGCGCCCGCAAGCTCTACGACGACGATCCCGGCCCCAAGTACCTGAACACCCCCGAGACGCCGCTCTACAAGAAGTCCCAGGTGCTCTACGGCATCGACCTGGCCAAGCGCACGATCGCCAAGGAACGCCAGCTGGTGCTCGTCGAGGGCTACACGGACGTGATGGCGGCCCACCTGGCCGGCGTCGGCACGGCCGTGGCCACGTGCGGCACCGCGTTCGGCGCGGACCACATCAAGGTGGCCCGCCGCCTGATCTCCGACGACGGCACGGGCGGCGAGGTGATCTTCACCTTCGACGGCGACGAGGCCGGGCAGAAGGCCGCCCTCAAGGCGTTCGACGAGGACCACCGGTTCCTCGCCAAGACGTTCGTGGCCGTGGAGCCCAGCGGCATGGACCCGTGCGACCTGCGCATGCAGAAGGGCGACGAGGCCGTGCGCGCGCTCATCGCCTCGCGGCGGCCGCTCTTCGAATTCGCGATCCGGGCCGGGCTCAAGGACTACGACCTCGACACCGTGGAGGGCCGCGCCGGCGCCCTGCGCCATGCCGCTCCGATCGTGGCGGGCATCAAGGACGCCGTCCTGCGTCCCGGTTACGAGCGGGAGCTGGCCGGCTGGCTCGGCCTCGACCCGAACGCCGTGCACCGCGCCGTGGCCGCGGCCGGGCGCGCGCCGCGGCGGGGGCCCGAGCCCGAGGCGCGGCCGGCCCCGGCGGACGACGGGCAGGCGATCGGGCCCACGGGCCGCCACGGGGAGGCTGCCGCCCCGGCGCCGCGGATCGTGGTGCCGGTGGATCCGCGCGACCCCGTCGCCCGCCGCGAGCGGGAGTCCCTCGAGGTGGTGCTGCAGCATCCGACCCTGCTCTCCGCGGAGCAGTGGACCGCGCTGTACGCCGCCCGCTTCACGGTCCCGCAGTACGCCGCCGTCCACCAGGGCGTGAAGGTGGCCGGGTCGGCGGGGGCGACACCGCAGCGCTGGGTGGACGCCGTGCGGGACGCCGTGCCCCAGGAGGTGGCCGGCGTCGTCTCCGAGCTGGCCGTCCGCGACCTGCCCGCCCGCACTCCCGAGGATGTGGACCGGTACTGCCGGGACATCATGAACCGCCTGTTCGCCCTGCAGATCGTGCACCGCAAGGAGGAGCTGCTCGGGCGCCTGCAGCGGCTCGGCCCCGAGGGCGACCCCGCCGAGTTCACCCGCCTCAACAGCGAGCTCATGGAACTGGAGGCGCGCCGCCGGGCCCTCCGAGCCGACGACTGACCCCCACCCGTTTTCGTTCGGGAAACGGCGGCTCCAGGCGCGTTTTCGTTCGGGAAACGGCGGCCCGTCGGCCGCGCGGCGTCAGCGCTCGTCGACCGTGAGCACCTCGCCGGACGTGGCGTCGATCTCGACCTCGGGGCCGTCGGAGCCGTCCTCGCGATCGAACCGGACCTCCCACTGGAGGGTGCCGTTGTCGTCCTCCAGGTCCATCTCGTCCAGGGTCACCCCGTCACGGCCCTCCCGGGCGGTGTCGAGGGCCTGCTGGGCGGTGACCTCGGCCTCCTTCGCCTTCTGGACGTCCTCGGGATCCGACTCGCGATCGGTCTCGGTGATGTCGCCGTCGGCGGTGACGTCCAGCTCCTTGGCCCCCTCGCCCACCACGACGTCGACCTCCCAGGTCGTGTCATCGTCGTTGGCATCCACCGCGACGATGATGCCGTCGGCGTACTTCTCCAGGACCGCGTCGATCACCGCGTAGGCGGGCTCGTCGGCCTGGCCGGTGGCCGAGCCGCTGCCGGCCGCGGCGGCCGTCGACGAGGCCGAAGCGGAGGAGGCTGATGACGACGCCGAGCCCGACGCGTCGTCCGTGGTGGGGGTGCTCGCCACCGCCGAGGAGGCGTCGACCCCCGGCGAGGCGGAGCCGTCGTCGCCGTTGTCGGAGGTGGTGCCGCAGGCCGCGAGGGCGAGGGCGGCGAGCATGCCCGTGCCGGTCAGGGCGGTCTTGCGTGTGAGGGTCGTGATGGTCATGGACACGTCTCTCCTTCGGGTCCGTTCCTGATGGTTTTGGGGTGTCCGCGCACCGTAGGCCCGCCGGAACCGTGCCTGGCAAGGGCCCGGTCCCCGGGCGTGGGTAGGACGACGACGGCGCCCCGCGGCCGGGTGGCGCGCAGGCAGGGGCTCTGGTAGAGTTCCATCCGTTGTCCGAACGGCTCCGGCGGTTCGCGGCACATTCCCCCGTAGCTCAACGGCAGAGCATTCGACTGTTAATCGAAGGGTTGTTGGTTCGAATCCAACCGGGGGAGCGATCCTGAGGCCCCTGCACCGACCATGTCGGTGCGGGGGCTTCTTCGTGCCTGGAGGACGACCGGGCCGAACAGTTCAGCGAGCGTGATGTCGAGCCACCCCGCGATCGAGGCCAGTTCGGGGAACGTGAAGTCCTGCTGTCCGCTCATCCGCCGGCTGACCGCGCTGCGTGTCAGGCCCATGTGCCGGGCCATGTCGGACTGGTTGACCTGCCGGCGGCCCATCCAGGCGCGGATCTCCGCGAGGAGCGCGGTCTTGATTTCTGACTCATCCATGTGTCCAGCGTAGCGAAGGGCAGGCCAGTCGTCATGGGATACGAAAAAAAATTGCTACATAAGCAACATACGGCTTGACCAGTGTTGCGGGTAGCACAACACTGGTGGCCATGACGAGACAGAAGCAGTTAACTCTGCAAATCCGCTCCAGGTTGGCCCTGGCCGACAAAAGCATGGGGGACCTGGGCGAAGCCCTCGGTCTAAGCCGCGCATCGGTGTCAGCACGTATGAACGGGCACCGCGATTTCACCTTCACGGAACTCGAGACCGTCGCTGACTTTCTTGGGTTGTCGATGCGAGACCTCTTCGTGTTCGAGGCCGAGGAGGGGAAGCCGTGACGGCGACAGTGGTTGACCCTGACCACGGCGCGTCCATGACTGCTGCGGCAGCGCGTGACCTCACGGACCAGATTAAGACTGGCATGGAGTCGGTCTACCACCTCATCCGTTCGGCATATCGAGGACGGGCCTGGGCCGTTCTTGGCTACCGCAGCTGGGACGACTACGTGACCCGTGAGTTCGGAAACCTCCACCTCCGTCCGCCCTTGGAATATCGGCAGGACGTGGTCCTCTCACTTCGTGAGGCCGGCATGAGCGCACGCGCCATCGCAACCGCCACTCAGTTGTCTAAGAGCACCGTGCACCGGGAACTCGACGCGACGGCGGGTCGAGATGTCCCAAATGGGACACCTGGAAACGCTCGGCGGGTGACTGGCACGGACGGGAAGACCTATCAGCCGGTGCGCGAGCGAGCCGCGACGTCGTCCGAAGGGCCAGAGGCGGTGCTCGAGGGCCAGATGGGCCTGGACTCGGTGCTGGACATGCCGGCCGAGGACTTCGGGATCGAGCCGCTGAACTTGGTCCGGCACGACGAGGAACAGAAGGGCCGCGCGCGTCGTGTGCTGACTGCGTTCAACGGGTCGGGTGCGGCCGCGGTGCCAGCGCTGATCAAGGCGGCTACCCCGGTGGCCTCGCTGGTGTCTCCGGCGACGGGTAAGGCGCTGGTCGAAGACGAGGACTTGCACGGGGTCGTGTGGGACTCGGTGCGGTGCGTGCGGACGCTGGCGCACGTGATCCGGTCCGTGGGGCATGTCGAGGGCGAGTCCCAGGCGGAGATCCGGTCGACGCTGCGGGACGCGGTGGACGACCTGGATGAGGTGCTGAAGAAGATCGAGGAGGGCACGCGATGAGCGCGCAGCAGATGTGGGAGGCCCGAACGTCTGGGCCGAAAAGGGCGGAAGCCCCGGCCAGCGGGCAGGCTGTCGGGGCTTCCGAAAACGCTCAATCCGAGACGGTGCACATTCCAAAGAACACGCTGGTCGAGCACTCAAAGGATAGCACCGGGGCGCGGCCCACGGACAGTGGGATTCGGACGCTTCCGCGCCGGGTCAACCCGAACGATGGGCGGTTCATCCGGGCCGTGGTGGCCGGGACCGCTGTGGCCGGGCTGGTGGCGTTCTCCATTTCGTTCGCGGCGCTGTACGAGGTCGCGGCGTGGCTGGGGCTGCCGCCGTTCATGCATTGGGCAGTGCCGGTCTTCATAGACCTGGCGATCCTGGTCTACGCAGGCTCCGTACTGGTGCACGAGTCTCGAGGGGAGTCCGCGCGGGCGTCGTGGTGGGCGCTGGGGGCGTTCACGGGGCTGTCGATGATCGCCAACGGGGCGCATGCGTGGAGTGCTGAGAACGCGAGCGTGTGGCAGTCCGTGGTGGGTGCGCTCATCGCGGTGATGGTTCCGGTGGCGGTGTTCGTGGCCACGGATCAGCTGGCGCGGGTCGCGGTGGAGAACCCGGACTCGCGGCGGGCCGAGCGCGCATCGCAGGTGTCGGAGGAAGCAGAGCAGCTGAAGGCTCAGGCGGAGCTGGATCGTCAGCGCGCGGAGCTGGAGGCCGAACTCGCAGCGAGCCGCTGGCAGATCGAGGCCCAGCGGCGCGAGGCCGAGCGGGAGGCCGAGGTGGCCGAGGCTCGGCACCGGCAGGAGCTGGAACGGATGGAGCGTCAAGCCAAACTCGAGACCGAACGCGAGGCCCGCGAGGTTCCGCAGGCCGTGGTCGAGGAATCGCAGGTCGCCCAGGGGATCGAGGTCGTCGAGACCGTGGCGTCGTCAGAGCCGGTCGCCGCAGAGACGAAGACGGTGGAGAAGGCATCGGGTGCGGACATCACCGCATGGATCGTGGCCCGTGCGCAGGAGGGCCAGGTGCCCTCGGCGGCGGAGGTCGCAGAGAAGTTCGGGTGCTCAGAGCGCACCGGGCGCCGCCGCTTGGCCGATGCCCGTGAGGCGCACGCCGAGGCATTCGGGACCGAGGAGGAGCAGGCATGAGCATCGAAGCGATGAAGTGGGCGCAGAAAGTCGCGGAGACAGGCCAACTCAACACCGGCCAGGCGTTCGTGCTTTTGCTGCTGGGTGACCATGCGGACGAGGCGTGGTCGTGG